>JAUWNI010000151.1 GCA_030612705.1 Phycisphaerae bacterium
GTCGATTACTACGCCGGCTGCACCGAGGAGATCGACGAGTTGCCGACCGATCCGGCCGGCGGGACGAGCATCTACCTCTCCGACGATGACTACGAGGCGATCAGCCTCAGCGGCGGGCAGAATGTTTCGCTCTACGGCGACAGCTACAGCAGCTTCTACGTCGGCAGCAACGGCTATATCACCTTCGGCTCCGGCGACACCAACTACACCGAGTCGCTCGAGGGCCACTTCGACACGCCGCGAATCTCCGGCCTGTTCGACGACCTCAACCCGTCCACCGGCGGTACCGTCAGTTGGAAGCAGGAGGACGACCGCGCCGTCGTCACCTGGCTGAACGTTCCCGAGTACGGCACCTCCAACGCCAACACGTTCCAGATCGAGATGTACTTCAACGGCGACATCCGGATTAGTTACCTCGATCTCGCCGCCGGCGACGGCCTGGCCGGCTTGTCGGAAGGCGAAGGTCTCGATCCCGATTACTACCCCTCCGATCTGTCGGCAATGGGTAGCTGCGGACCGCAACCGCCGATCGCCTACAACGGCGAGGCGAGCACGCCCGCCAACTGGCCCATCACCATCACGCTCGAAGCGACCGACGACGGCCTGCCCGAACCGCCCAGCCTCGACTTCATCATCGAATCGCTGCCCGAGCACGGCGAACTGAGCGAGCCCGGCGGCACCGCCATCGACAGCGTGCCCTACATCCTGCCCGACGGCGGTAACGAAGTCGTCTACTCCCCCGACTCCTGGTACATGGGCGACGACTCCTTCATGTTCCTCGCCAACGACGGCGGCACCCCGCCCGAGGGTGGCGACTCAAACATCGCCTTCGTCCTGGTCCACGTTACCACCCCGGCGCCCGAACCGGTCATCACCTTCCCGCTCGACAGCGACCCCGGCTGGACCACCGAGGGCCAGTGGGAGTTCGGCCAGCCGACCGGCGGCGGCAGCCACGGCTCCGACCCGTTCAGCGGTTACACCGGCGACAACGTCTACGGCTACAACCTCGCCGGCGACTACACCAACAGTATGCCGGCCTACTATCTGACAACGACCGCGATCGACTGCTCCGACCTCCTGCTGGTCGAGCTGCACTTCCAGCGCTGGCTGGGCGTCGAACGCAACCCCTACGACAACGCGACCGTCGAGGTCTCGAGCGACGGCGTCAACTGGACGCCGCTCTGGGCGAACCCGACCAGCTCGATCTCCGACTCCGAATGGTCCGAGATGGTTTTCGACATCTCGGCCATCGCCGACGGTCAGCCGACCGTCTATGTGCGTTGGGGCATGGGCCCGACCGACGGCGGCATCACCTACTTCGGCTGGAACATCGACGACCTGGAAATCTGGGCCCTCGATACGTCCGAGCCGTGCTTCGGCGACCTCGACGGCGACGGCGACGTTGATCTCGCCGACCTCGCACAACTGCTGTCCAACTATGGGATGACCAGCGGTGCCGTGTACGAAGACGGCGATCTCGACGAAGACGGCGACGTAGATCTGGCCGACCTGGCAGCACTGCTCGCCGTCTACGGGACGGTTTGCGACTAGTGCTTAGTCACAGTTGATCCGATGGATCATCGTTGATTGGGTGGCCCATCTCTTTAGAGGTGGGGGACGCGAATGTTCGGCCGATTCGTGTCCCCCACGGCTGAAGCCATGGGCCACCCACCCATCAATTGAGGTGTGGCGGAGCACTAGTGCTGTGTCACAAGCTCGATTTGCGGGGGGCCGACGCTACGACCCGAAAGCCAAGGTGTGAGAAGCACTAATGCATTGAGACAAAAACCGTTGCACACCCCCAGGGAAAAGGGCATCCTACTTTTTCCCTTTTTCAGTTAGTTCGCGTGCGGCGGTGGGAGATCCTCGATGTGCAATAGGGATCGGCACGCCCCGTCGCCCAGCAGCAGTGCGACGATCGCGGCGGGTTGGCCGTGCAACGCCGTGATCCGGCACAAAGCCCGCGAACGACGGGCAAAATCGATCAGTTGGGCGACCACCGGCGTCCAGGGGGCTTCGATCTCATGGACATTGCTGAAGTCGAAGACGATCTCGGACAGCGTTTCATCGAGCCGCTCGGCCAGCAAGCGTTCCGCGATTTCGTGGATTTCCTCGTACTGTAAAGCCGGACCGCGATTGCGAACCTGTAGCACCCCGGGCGGCGACATCGCCAGCGCCCAGCGGCCCGTGTCGGCGCGCTGTTTTTCTCGGAACGCGATCCGCATCATACTATGCATCTCCAACCCCAAGCCTTCAATCTTTCCCGGGAAGATGCAAAGACAGTCGGGAACGCTTGCGGACATGTCTTCCCCGATCAAGCAGCCGATAACCAGGAAGAACGCCGGGGAGTGCAAAGCCCCAGAGGGATGATGGGCAATGCCCACCTTACGCCGTACAACTAACTTGACAGGATCCCACAAAGCTTGTATATGCAAGTCACGGTCGCTGGTGTCCGACTGCTTGGAGCGGTCGGAAGAATAGGGAATCCGGTGCAAAACCGGAACGGCCCCGCCGCTGTGACCGGGAACGAAAGCCGCACCCGAGCCATTGGCCGTTGGATCGGCCGAGAAGGCGCGGCGAGTAGGTGTGATGGTTTGTTTTACAGGCCATCGCGTGCCCGGGAGTCAGAAGACCTGCCAGTGTGACCAATCGTCGGGTTGCCTTCGAGGGAGGGCTCGGTGACCACTTCTACGTCTACCTTTTCCTTTGGGGTTGATGATAGACGGGAAAGTCCGCGCGGCAACCGCCAGGCGGTGTCGGCGGACGGTGCCGTGAGCCGATCCATCCTTCGTAAGCGCTGATTTCAGTCGATTGCATTCGTAAATCGAATCTGTCCGGAACATCGGAGTGCCCGCACAGGCGCGATTGCGGATATGGCGGCCCGACCAGTCGCTCTCCTGGAGGAGAAACAACATGAAGATTGGAAAGTTGCGGATTGGGTTTTTGTGTGTGGTGATGGTGACGGCTTTTCAGGCCGGAACCGCCCGGGCGGATGCGTTCAACGATTATGGGTTGACCGGATCGTTCAGCCTGCCCGCGTCCGGGGTGTTCGATGTACTCGGCGACGGCCGGCTCGTGACACTCGACGGCGCGGATGTCTACGCCGAGACGGCGGTCGGTTCGCGCGCGTTCGGCCTTGTGGGAACCTTGCCCGACGCCGACATGCCCGACCCGATGTATGCCGGGCCGGCGTTTGTGCGCGTCTCGCCGGACGGAACACGCATTGCCGTCGGAAACAACGGCGGCTCGTCGTGGACCAACCATCAAGTCGGCGTCTTCAATCTCGGCGGCCTTACGGGCGACTGGTTCCCCGTGGATCATTACGAGGCGGAATGGGTTGACGGCACGAACCTGGCCTTGACGGCCGGCGCATACGGCCCGACAGGCGTGACGGTTCTGGACACCTTCAGCGAGCCGTCCAGTCCGACCAACCCGACCGTGGTAACGAACGTCGGCGGGGCGTCCGCGGGAATCACCTTCGACGCGCTGGGCAACCTCTACACCGGTAACGGATACCAGTTCGGTGGGCCTAGTGAAACCGGCTGGATCAAGGCCTTTTCGCACGATTCCTGGACAGAAGCGCTCTCCGGAGGACCAGCGGTGGATTTCGAGGCGGAAGGCACCTTGATCGTGGATCTGTTGTCGGCGGCCGCCTTGGGCTTCGATGCGGAAGGCAACCTGCACGTCGGCGGCGGTGATTACGCCGGCGGCGTCAACGACAAAGGCTTCGGAGCATTGGTGCGAAGCACGGCAATCGCCGACGCGTTCTCCGGCTTCGGACCTGCCGACCCGTTCGACCCGGAAGAGGTGCGCAAGTTTGACCCGGACGACGTCGGTGAGAATTTCTACGACGTTAACTACAACGACGTCACTGGGGAGCTGTATTTTCGGGAAGGCAGCACGGTGTACACCTACGTCGTGCCCGAGCCCGGCTCGCTGCTACTGCTGACGATCGCGGGACTGCTCGGTCTGCGCCGCTACAAGCGATAGTAGTTCGCCGTTAAAAGTTCCGTGACGGCCCGGGACTGGGTGGCCCACCTCTTCAGAGGTGGGGGGCACGAATGTTTCGCGAATTCGTGTCCCCTACGGCTAAAGCCATGGGCCACCCGGCCCGGCGCAGCCCCGAAAGTGTGTTCTGGATGGGAGTATTTCGTCATGCGGTTAAAGATCATATGGCACGTCTTGACAATTGCCTTCGTGCTCGCGACGACGAGCACCGCCCCGGCCGACAACCCCTTTGCCACAACGATAATCGACTTCTCGCCGGCACCGGGACAACTTGTAAATGTGTCGCTCTATAACGTTCCGAGTCGGGCGCTGGGGCCGCCGATCGGCGGAGGAACCAACAATCCCGATAACAGCAAGCTGGTAAGCCTCGGCGGGTTCGGCGGTACAATCACTTTAACGTTTGACCACACCGTCCTGGATGACAGTTGCAACCCCCTCGGACTCGATGCAATCGTCTTCGGCAACGCGTTCTGGGTAGGTGGGGATTGGAACCGCCACTGGGCTGAGTGCGGCGTGATCGAGATCAGCCGGGATGTCAACGGCAACGGTCTGGCCGACGACCCGTGGTACCTGATACCGGGATCGCACATCACCGACTCAATAGCGCAGTGGCAGACCCAGACCTGGGACGATAACATCGAGGATCTCACCTACCCGCCGGCGCAATCGTCATGGATCCCCCCGGGATGTAGTGGCGTTTGGGATACGCAAGGCTACCGTCTTCCCGCCGACGTGTTTGACGTCGCGATCCTCGAAAACCCTAACGGACCAGACGCGACCGAGGAGGGTATCTTAGGCTATGCCGACTTCACGCCGGTGCTGATCCTCGGTGACCTGGACGCGGACAATGTCGTCGATGACCCGGAGATGCTCCCGGAGGATTTCTATACCGTTCCCGACGATCCCTGCGAGGTAGGCATCACGCCCGGCTCCGGCGGCGGGGACGCCTTCGATATCGCCTGGGCGATCGATCCGGCGACTGGTCAGCTAGCCGGCCTCGACGGGTTCGACTTCATCCGCGTCACCAACGGCGTGAACTTCGTAACGGAGCTCTTCGGCGAAATCTCACCCGAGATCGGCGCCGTCGCCGACGTAGCCCCCGGACTGATCGTTACCGAAGGTTTTGAGTTGCGACAATCCGGGGCCTTTCAGCGAACGCTGGACCAGGTTGCGCCATGAAGACGGACTGCTCGATTATCGCGGCCACGAACGACAGGCGATCGGCCTTTACGCTTATCGAGCTGCTGGTCGTGGTCGCGATCATCGGGCTACTGATGGCGGTTCTGCTGCCAAATCTGCGGGCCGCCCGCGAGCAGTCCCGGGCCGCGGTGTGCGGATCGAACCTGCGGCAGATCGCCCTGGCCAACGACCTGTACGCCAACGAGAATCGCTATTGTTACTGCCCAGGGGCGGCTGATTTCATGGCCACCAATCTGCATCGCTGGCACGGAACGCGCGACCGTCCCAGCCGGCCGTTCGACGGCCGACGCGGCCCACTCGTCGCGTACCTCGGCCCCGAAGGCGACATTCGCGCCTGCCCGTCCATGGAGAGCAACTTGCCGGAGGACGACCCGCGCCGCTTCGAGAAGAACTGCGGGGGTTACGGCTACAACCTCGCCTTCGTCGGACGGCAGCTCGAAAAACACAGCTCCGGTTTTTACCGCGTTAAAACCGACCGGGCCGGCGCCCCGGCGGATAGCATCGAGCATCCCGCCCAAACCATCATGTTCACCGATTCCGCGTTTCTCGACGGCGACCTGATCGAGTACAGCTTCGCGGAGCCTCGGTTCTTCCCAACCTTTGGAAACCGGGCGGACCCCACCATCCACTTCCGCCATAATGAATGGGCCAACGTCATCTGGTGCGACGGGCACGTGGATCGGCGTACGATGACTTTCAGTTGGACGAGCGGGCTCTACCGCGGCGATCCCGAGCACTTCAACATCGGCTGGTTCGGCAAACAGGACAACAACGACCTCTTCGATCTGGAATAGAGCAGGCGGCAACCAATCCGAACCGGCGAAAGTTCGGGTGAGCGTCATTTGCGTGCGTAACTTGTCATTCCGAGAAGCCCTTCGGCGGCGAGGCTTGGCAACAACGAGCGGTGAAAAGGCTCCGCCTGGAGTCAACCCTACGACCACGCGGCCGCCCACGCAGAGAGATCTCAGCAAGGTTCCTGACCCCTTCCCCCCCACTTTTCCCCAGTACACACGCCCGCGAATCAGAGACGAAGGGTTCAGCATGTAGCGTCCGCCCCCCGTGGCGGACGTAGGGTTCGGGGTTCAGGATTTGGTGTGTGCCACTGCTTTCAAGCACTGCCCTTCGGGTACTTTCGACGTCGCACTGCTCAGGAGCAGTGGCACACCGTCAGTGCCATCCTGGAAACGATAGCTGGGTGCCCCGTCCTTTCAAGGGCGGGGGACGGACCGGCGCAACGACGCGTTCTGACAGTGGAGTCAGTCCCCCACGCTTGAAGGCATGGGGCACCCGCGCTGCGAGCAACTCGGCACACACGGGCAAACCTGCCTCCGGCAGGTCTGACCATGGCACCCGAATTAGCCCCGGCACCCGGCGCGCTACACTTGACCACGGCCTAGCGTCGCCGCGGGGTTTTCGCGGGATCGAGAGCTGATCGACGCGACGCTAGACCGTGCCACCCGTCGAATCGCAAGATCCCTCCTCCCTTTGGTTGTCGGGATGATAGCGTGGACGGCCTTTTCTACAGAGCAAGAATGTCGCCTTTGCTGTCCCCTTTACCATGTTCCCGGTACCACCTCGACCCCCTGGGATGCCATGCTATCGGATGTTGAAACGTCCGCAGATCTGGCTGAGTGACTGATCAGAAGATTACGGCTGCATTCGTCTCGTCTGCGAGTCGGCCCGGATTACGAGTTGGGGTGAGCAGTCCCGACGATTGCGAAACACACAGGCACGGTGTTGTTATCGGATCGGAGCGTTTGTCCGAGCCGCGGTGAATCGAGCCCACAACTCGCCAAAAATGGGGTATAATATAGGCAGGAGGGGCTGTTGGCCCCCATGTCTATCCACATCGCGGAAAGGAGAGTGCATCATGTTGTGTTTTCGCAGAGCCACACCAAAACTTGCGGCCCACGCTCGGCTCGCGCGAGTCGGATGTTCGGCCGTACTGGCCGCCGTATTTCTGGCCGCCGTCGTCGACCGCGCGGATGGTCAGACCTTTGGACTGGATGACTGTCCCGCGTTTCCCATCGTCGGCCCTCCCGGCTTCGGATTCGGAGCTGAAGATCCGTACGGCATGATGGGGCCGCCGTTGGCACCGTCTCCCTCGCTGGGCTTCATCGGGCCGATGGGCGACGGGGCGTGGCTGTCGCCGGGCCCGGTCATTCAGCATCCCGGCCCGAATGGGATGTACGTTGACTCGTTTTCCAGCCACCATGTGGACAACGGCCTGGACATTACGCTCGATTTCAGCGTTGACCGGATCACGATGGGTTTCGCCGGCACCGCCGTGGGAGCGGAGGCAGCGAACGGCCAGGCACACGGCGACATTTACACGGGCACGGAGACCTACTTCTCGCCGGGCTTCTTCGTCGGTCTCCCGCCCGGGCCGTTCGCGGGATGGCTGCCCTCGATTTCCGCGGGCGTACCCGGCAATGTCCTGACGACAGACGAATCAGTTTTCGGCCTGATGACGTCGGGTGGAATCGTGCCGCCCGGCGTACCGGTTCCGCCTCCGATCATCACACCCGGCCTGCACGACAACCTCGAGAGCTTCGATAACATCGTCACCTTTGACGCGAACGGCGACATGATGTTCGACGTCGACGCGTACTTCACGCTCTACCCGGATGAGGCGTTCCCAGTCGGATTATCGCCGGCCGACATCCTCGTCGTGGCGGCGGGTGACGGGGGGGCGCTGGCTGTTGCCTACGCGCCCTCTGCCTCGATGGGGCTGGTGCCCTTAGAGGACTCGATCGATGCGCTGGTGATGTACGACAATAACCAGAAGCCGCTTCCCGTAAGCAACCCGAATGCTCCGGGGATGATTGAGCCGGTCATTGATTACGCCCTGTTCAGTCTCGCGCCCGGGTCGATGTCGCTCCAGATCTGGGGCCTGGATGCGGCGGATGTCTTCTTCACCGACTTCACGGGTGCGTTCGCGGTGTATGCACCTTCACAGTCGCTGGGTCTGATCATGTCGCCTCCCGGCTTTCCCTTCCAGGGTGATAGTGTGGACGCCCTGGACGTGACGGCCGCCGGTCCGCCGCCCGGGATCACGATCCAGGACGGCACGTGCATCTACGACCTGCAGAACCTGTCCGGCGAGCGGCTTACCAGCAACGGCGGGATCGCCAACCTGTTCACCGGCGCTAACGACCACATTTTCCAGAATTGGTTCTGGTATCGCGGCTCGGGCGACACGCGCGAGTACGCGCTGTCCACGCTGATCTACTCCAGCAACAACAACAACCGCGCCCGGTTGGTCTACCTGGAGCCGATTAACGACGGAGCCACCCCCAACGCGCTGCTGTTCGACCTGGAGTATACGATCAGTTGCCTGAGCGCGGTGCCGCCGGTCTGCGCCCGCTGTGAGATCGTCATCGCCATCAAGATCCGCAACCTGACGTCCGACCACGTCGATCTGGCGTTCTTCTCGTACAACGACATGGATCTGAACGGCGATTCCCCTGGCGACTCCGCCGTGATCGCCGGAGTCGACAACCATATCCAGCTCGTTACCGACCTGGGACCGGGCGGGACCAACTGTATTGCCAGCGCCGTGTACAAGGTCAGCTCGACCGATCACGTGGCTTGGGAGATCGACACCTACGCGATCATCATCAACAAGCTGACGGACGCCGTCGCTGATACCCTGGCGAACGCGGTTTCGCCGTTCGGCCCGGGCGACTATACCGGTGCCCAGGAGTGGGAGATCACGCTCGGCCCGGCGGGCAGTGTCATGCAGCCGCCGTTCGACGAGTGGGTCGGCTCGGTCGTAAAAGAGGTCGTCGTCTACCAGCCCGGCGATGTGGACGGAGACTGCGATGTCGACCTGTCCGACCTGGCGGCGTTGCTGGCCAACTATGGCACGGCCTGCAACCCTTAGGTCTCAAACGGGCCGAGGCGAGTCGGCCCGCAGGGACGTTTGAGAGCAGCCCAGGGCATGGCCCTGAGGTTGCATGGCAAGGTAGAGCGAGAGCCCCGGCGGGGCGGGTGCCCCAGCCCTTAGCGAAGCGAGGGCTGGGGGACGGATTCGACACGCAGGTCTCCAACCGCCTGCGGCGTTGCCGTACCCTCGTGTTCGTCCCCCACGCCGTCCTTCGGAACGGCATGGGGCACCCGCGCGGCCTGAAAGGTGCCATGCCTAAGCCGTAGGCGCGGGCATGTGGTTGGGCGATCGAGAAGCATGGCCGCGCTGCGCTTGACCATGGCACCAGCATGTGGTCGGGCGATCGAGAGGCATGGTTGCGCTGCGCTTGACCATGGCACTAGGATCCGTGTCGGCCAAGGATTCCGGCAGAGCTGCCCCACGCCGGCAGTCCCGCAGGGACGTTTGAGAGTAGCCCAGGGCGCGAGCCCTGGGTTCGCTTGACGAAGTAGAGCGAGAGCCCCGGCGGGGCGACTGAGGGCATCGAACGCCGTCTCAATCGCCCCTACGGGGCTCTGTGCCATCTGGGCACGGCGTACGACGGGCTGGCGCCTTGCTGTTACCCACATTTTCCGATGCCCCGTCGGGGCAAGTGATAGTAGCCCAGCGATTCATCGCTGGGACCATGGTCTCGACCG
>JAUWNI010000176.1 GCA_030612705.1 Phycisphaerae bacterium
CGACTTTGGTCCCGACTTACCCTCACTACCTCGCGAACGGGCTGACGCTACTTCCCAACCTTCCCCCGCCGCGCCCGAAATCGGGGGCTGTCCCTAATTACCCTAATTACCCCTAATTACCCCGAAATAGGTGGCTGTCCCTAATTACCCTAATTATCCCCAGGTCAAGTTGGCCTGACGGCCAGGTCAACTTGACTCGGCTCCGCGTACGGCAGGTACGCGGGTCACGTACGGGCGGTACGCGGGTCACGTACGGGTGGTACGCGGACCACGTACGGGTGGTACGTGAACGGCGTACGGGTGGTACGTGGACGGCGTACGGGTGGTACGCTATCAGTCCGCCGCAAAAGTCATGTAGCGGCCCGCGCCTCGCGGGCCGTACGCCCAAAGCGGCGTTTCCGGCCTATTACGGCCGGCGAGGCACCGGCCGCTACAGTCTATAGGCGCCGCTTAGTTTTGCCTGGCGCGCTCCCGCGTGTAGACTCAAGGATTCCGCGGCCGGTCGGGCCGCGCAATCGGTTACGAACGATGCCATGGGCACAGTCAATATCCAAAACGTCAGCAAGCAGTTCGGCGGGCAGATCGTCCTCGATAACGTCTCGGTCGAGTTGCACTCCGGCGAGATCGTCGGCATGGTGGGGCCGAACGGGGCGGGAAAGACGACGCTGTTTCGATTGATCACCGGGCAGATCGAGCCGGACCTCGGCACGGTGACGCGCTCGAGGGGGATGGACGTCGGCTATTTGCCACAGGAGCCGGAGGTCGGATTGGACAACGCGCTGCACGACGAGGTGCTGAGCGTGTTCGCCGACGTGTTCGCGCTGGAGCGCAAGCAACAAGCTCTCTCCGAGCAGATGGCCCGGCGGCACGACGGGCCTGAGCTCGACGAGCTGATGAAACAATACGACCGCGTCACCGCCGAGCGTGTTGCCCGGCGTGTCGCCAACCCGGCGTTACGTGACATGTTCCCTCTTTCAGGCGACTACCGCATCATAGAAGTCGTGGCCCCGGCTCATCTTCATCATAAATCATTGCTGGAAGCGAAATTACGCAAAGAATTCGACCTGCTCGTGCTCGCGGTGCGCCCCCCGAGCGAAGAACAATTCCATTTTCTGCCCAGAGCCGACACAATCATCAAGCCGGACGAGGTTTTGATGGTTCTCGGCCGAGAGCTGGACCTGGCACGGTTCGCGGACCTGAGGTAAGGCGGGAATGCACGAGCCAATAAGCACCACAATCTGCAATGTCGGCAAGACGACATTTCGTCACTTTGGGCTAAGCTATTTGGTCTGTTTTATCATCGAGACCGCTTCCGGGGGCATTTTCTGTTTGACGATCTTCACATCCTGGTTTATCTTGTAAGAGAGAGTAGTCCATGCCTGTCCTGATCGACGGCAATAACCTGCTCTTCGCAGCCCTGGAGATCGATCCTGAGCGACCCCCGAGCCGCTCGACACTGTGCTGGTTTTTAGGTCAGTGGGCTCGGCGAACCGGCGAAAAGGTCGCTGTCATATTCGATGGGCCGGAGCCGACCCAGGCGTTGGCCGGTCAAATCAGCGACCCGGACGTCGTTGTCACGTACAGCGGTAGCGGCGTCAGTGCGGACGATGTTCTCGCAAGAACAATCGACGCCGACTCAGCGGCTAGACGATTAGTTGTTGTGTCCACGGATCGGGAGGTCGCACGCTCGGCTCGACGCCGCAAAGCGAAGTCCGTGCGCTCGGATGCGTTTTGGGCGATGCTCCAACGCGATTTGGCCCGCGAGCAACCAAAGCCGCTTGAGCCGCCCGAAAAACGTCGCGGGCTGCGACCCGCCGACACCGAGCGCTGGCTGCGTGAACTAGGGCTGGATGGCGGACAGCCCGACGCCGAGCCGCGTGATAAATAGCTGGTTTGCAACCCCTAACCTCCGGGGGATGGAGGTATCGGCATGTCGGTTCGTCCAAATACGTTCGTACCCCAATCCGGAGCCTATATCGGTGAACGTCGAGCCGAATCCCGCGAGGCGGTCATCGGCAACCTCTGGATGATCGACGGTCACAGTTCCACAATCCTCCGCTGTCGCTGCGTTGATGTATCCGCGCGCGGTATGCGGCTGCGCGTCCCGTTGGGCTACGGCGTTCGCGAGGGGCAGTTGTATGAATTGACCTCGCATCTGCCGGGTCAGAGTTCGCCGCCCGGGTTGGGGCTGATGGTCAGCCGCCGGGCGGAGGTCGTCCGCACGCGGATCATTTCCTCCGATGACGAATACAACGTGGATGTCGGCGTGCAGTTGGCCCCTACTAGAACCGCCAAGATCAACAACGGCGATCCGATCACGGCGTTGGCTTGATTTTCAGTTCGCGTTTCAGGATCTTGCCGGTCGGGCCGCGCGGCAGGTCCTGCTCGATGCGGATTTCACGCGGGACCTTGAAACCGGCGAGTTTTTCCCGACAAAAACCGCGGAGTTCCTTTTCCCCGACTTCGGCTTGCTCGTTCAGAATCACAAACGCCAGCGGAACCTCGCCGCGCACGTCGTCCGACATGCCCACCACGGCTGCCTCGGCCACTGCCGGATGGCTGCACAGGGCCGACTCGATTTCGATTGGAAAGACGTTCTCACCGCCGACGATCATCATTTCCTTTGCGCGGCCGGTGATATGGATGAAGCCGTCGGAATCGACCCGCCCGACGTCGCCGGTGTGCAGGGCGCCGTCCTTGATCACGTTGTCGGTCAGGTCGGGCTTGTTGTGATAGCCCCGCATCACGCAATGGCCGCGGATGATCAACTCGCCGACCTCGCCGGCCGGTAGCGGCCGACCGGCTTCGTCAACCGTACTCACTTCGATCCCCGGTAGCGCGCGGCCCACCGAACCCGCGCGATGCGCCCAGGGCATGTTCACCGCGACCACCGGCGATGTCTCCGTCAGTCCGTAACCCTCCATGATGTCGATGCCGAAGCGTGTATGAAACGCCTCTATGATTACAGGTGAGAGCGGCTCGCCTCCGCTCATTGCTAAATAGAGCGACGCGAGCGCCTCGCGGTCGGCGTTCTTCATTTTGGCCAGCGCGCCGTACATGCTCGGAATCGCTATCAGGATCGTCACGTTTTTCTCGGCGATCGTGCTCACGACCGCCACCGGGCTGAAACGCGGCAGGTACCAGGCGGTCACGCCGAGCAAGAGCGGGGCCACGGTTCCAACGGTGAAGCCGAAGCTGTGAAATTGCGGAATCAAGCTCAGGAAAACCTGCTTGGAATCCATGCGGGCGTATTCGATGCACGCCTTGGCGTTTTGCACCAGGTTGTCGAAGCTCATGCAGACGCCCTTGGGGTCACCCGATGTGCCCGACGTGTAGATGATCGCCGCGGTGTCGCTCGACGCGGCCGACGGCGTTTCGAGCCGGCCCGGCACGAGCGTTTGTGCACTGAGCAACAGCGTTTTCAGACCGATCGGAGCCAGCGCCGCCGCGAAGTGCTCGATCGTCAGCACGCAATCGAGCCCGGCGTCGCGCACGACCTGACCCAGCTCCCGCGGTCCGAGCAGGAAATTCAGCGGCACCGGCGTTTTGCCCGCATACCAGCAGGCCAGAATCGATGCCGCACATGCCGACGACGTCGGCGCCATGATTCCGACGCGTGGCTGCTCGGTCTCGGATTGGATTTGTGCGGCGAGCCCGGCGGCGACCGCCCGCAGGCTCTGGTAATCCAGGATCAGGCTTTGGTCGCAGAGCGCCGGTCGGTCCGGCGAGGAGGCAACGTTGCGCTCGAACGCGTTGAGCAAGGGGTGCATGAGGGACATCTCCACTGGATGTGCGTGGTCTTTGGAAACCCAACTCGATTCCGCGGGGCGTGGGCTTCCGCGGGCACGAGTGTCCGCGCGGACTGAAAGCTCGCGGCTCTTCCTCCGTAGTGTCTCAGCTTTACAGGTCGGCGAAGAGCGCTTCGACAAATGCGCCTGGATCGAACGGCTCGATATCGTCGATCGTCTCGCCCAGCCCGACGAATTTTACGGGAATGTCGAACTGGTCGCGAATGCCGACCACGATCCCGCCCTTGGCCGAGCCGTCCAGCTTTGCCAGGAACAGCCCGGTCACCTCGACCACGTCGGAGAACACCTTGGCCTGTTGCAACGCGTTCTGCCCGATCGTCGCGTCGAGCACGAGCATCACTTCGTGGGGCGCGTCCGGGATGTGCTTGGTCACCACGCGCTGAATCTTGCCGAGCTCACGCATCAGGTGTTCCTGCGTGTGCAGCCGACCGGCCGTGTCCAGCAGGATAACGTCAACACCACGCGCCACGCCCGCCTCGCAAGCATCGAACGCGACGGCGGCGGGGTCGCTGCCCGGCTGATGCTTGACGAGCTCGACACCGCAACGCTCGGCCCAGATGCCAAGCTGGTCGATGGCGGCGGCGCGGAACGTGTCGCAGGCGCCGAGCAGGACCGACTTGCCCTGCTTGACCAGGTAGCTGGCCAGCTTGGCGACGCTGGTGGTCTTGCCGGAGCCGTTGACGCCGACGACGAAGATCACCGTCGGGCCGGACTGCGCCATTCGCAGTTGCCGATCACCCGCGTTCCAGGCATTGGCGATGTGCTCTTTCAGAAACGGGAGGATCTCCTGGGCTTCGCTGATTCGGCCGGTTTTCCAGGCGTCGTGGATTTCACCCTGTAACGCCGTCACCGCGCGCGGGCCCATGTCGCCGACCAGCATCGCGTCGGCCAGCTCGTCGAGCAGCGCGTCGTCAATTTTTCGACCGAAGGACAAAACCCCGCGTAGCCCGTCAGCGAGCTTGTCCCGCGTTCGGCTGAGTCCCTTTTTGAATCTGTCAAACAGCCCCATCAGTGTCTTCCGTTTTGTTAGTGGCCGGCTTGTCGGCCGGGGCATCCTTACGGGCGTCCGCCTCCTCGACGATCGAGCGATGAATCGCGTCGAGCACCCCGTTCACAAACGCCGGCGAGTCCGCATCACCGAATCGCCGGGCTAGCTCGATTGCTTCGTTAATCACGACCTGCGGCGGCGTGTCGGGATGCTCCAGCAACTCGTGCAAACCCAATCGGAGCACGTTGCGGTCCACCGGCGTCATGCGCGACAGGCTCCAATGCGCGGCGGCCCGCGAGAGCTTGTCGTTCAGCACCTTACGCTGCGCCCAGGCGCCGAGCGCCAGGCGGCGCGCGAAACGCAGCAACTCATCCGGCGGCGGCAACTCAATATCGAGGTCGGTCAAGGTGTGTTCATCGCGGAGAAACTCGTCGAGCTGCTCTCCGAATTTATCGCCGACCGCCTCGAACGCACAAAGCGCCTGCAACGCGAGCATGCGCGCCTGCGAGCGTCTTTTGACCGGATATGCTTCTTGCCGTCGTTTCAAGCTGGATTTCGCCCGGACCCCGTCCTACAACGCCCCCAACAAGTTCACCATTTCCACCGCCGCCAGCGCGGCGTCCGCCCCCTTGTTCCCGGCCTTGGCCCCCGCGCGATCGATGGCCTGTTCCAACGAGTCCGCGGTGATTACGCCGAACGTCACCGGCAACCCGGTTTCCAGCGCGACCTGCGCGATGCCTTTCGTACATTCGCTGGCGATGTACTCGAAGTGCGGCGTTTGCCCGCGGATCAGGCAGCCGAGGCAGATCACCGCCGCGTAGTCGCCCGAGCGGGCCAGCTTTTGTGCCACCAGCGGCAACTCGAACGAGCCGGGCACCCAAACCTGGGTGATGTTGTCGCGGTCGGCACCGTGACGGACGAGGGCGTCGAGCGCCCCGTCGACCAGCCTACTCGTGATGAAGTCGTTAAAGCGGGCGACCACCAGCACGTAGCGGTGCGGCCCGGCTTCCAGCTTGGCGGAAATTACGTTGGGCATTGCGGGTATCCGTTTACAAAACCACCGATTCGGCGGTAGTTTACCGCCAAGGTGCCCGCCGGGCAATTCAACCCGGCACCGACGTTGCGAATATGGAACTCGGAATCAGCGAGAAGATAACACGCATGAAAAAGTGGATGCTTGGGATCGCCGGGGTGCTGGTTGTCGGGGTGCTCCTGGCGATTGTGTTCATCGACCAAACACCCGCCGGCCGCGGATATCAGGGGCGTGACGCACTGTTGCGACAGATGCGGTCGCCGAATCGCGAGGAGCGCAAGCAGGCGGCCTGGGCGGCGATCGAATATCCGAACCAGGCCCTGGAAGAATTCATGGTTCGAGGCGTGCTGGGCGACGAACCCGAGGCCAATGTGCGCGAAGCCTACGTCTATGCCCTCGGCAACCTGGGCGATCGACGCCACTTCGCAGCGATCGAGACGGCGATCGACACGGACCCCAGCGGGTTTGTGCGGGCGTCCGCCTGGCTCGCCGCCGCCCGCGTCGACCCTCGGCATTTCCGCACGCTCGCCGAAACACGTACCGAGACGCAGACTCCCTGGGACCGTCTCGGCATCGCTCAGGGTTTGCTCTGCCTCGGCGACGTCCGCGACCTCGACGAGCTTTTCCGGCAGGCCCGCGGCGACGACGAGGCGCGGCGCTACATCGCTTCTCGCGTGCTGTACAAGTGGCTCAGGCCGTTGCTCGACGCGGCCGGTTGCTGGCCGGCGGAGTCGGACGTCACGAGCGCGCGGATCTGGCCGCCTGAATTCATCGACGAGATCGAGAAGCGCTGCGCCGGATTGGATCTTCAAGCCATCGCCGACGACACCCGCCGACACGACGCGGCCGCCGCCCGCGTTCGCCGCTATGTCATGCGCATCACGCGGGCGCGCGAGGGCCTGGTAAGCCTGCTCTTTGGTGAGTGAGCGGGTGGTGACTAATCCTGGTGGACATACGGGTGCCACGGGCAAGCTCTGCTTGCCCGTGCTCTTCGGGATAACGACACGGGCAACCAAAGGTTGCCCGTGGCACACAGCGGGTTCGTGAAGATTGTTCGCCGCGTGGGTGGCCCGTCGCTTCAGCGGCGGGGGACACGAATCGACTATCCATTCGTGTCCCCCATGGCTAAAGCCATGGGCCACCCGATTCCTCGGATCCTCGACCCCTTGGTCCCTTTGGTTGCGGCCAAAGGTCTCGACGTGTCGTGGCGGTTTACATTCATATCGTTATGCCGGGATGTGGGATCAGGCTTTCTCTTCAGCCGCCCACTCCTGCATGATTTCGCGCGTGCCGGTTATCAGGGCCTCTTCGAGACTATCACACATCAGCGTTGCGACCGGCGGGTCCTGGCACTGCATCCGCCACTTGCCGCCGTCGTACACGATCTGGACCTCGACGCGCACGGCCGTGGTCATTTCGCCGGTGGGTCTTTCCAGCTCCAGCGGCAAGCCCAAACGAAAGATCATAATGAATACTCTCCAGGTAACCGAAGCCGGTGCGTTGGCGCGCCGATAATCCCTAGTGCTCCGTCATGCATCGATTTGCGGGTAGCGTGAGGGCCGCCCCCCCCCCCCCCCTGGAGAACACACCACC
>JAUWNI010000005.1 GCA_030612705.1 Phycisphaerae bacterium
GCCCCGGAGGGGCGACAGAGAGTTCCCGACACGCGCCGCGTCTCTGCCGCCCCTCCGGGGCTTTCGGCACAAAACGCTCCCTTACCCCAGGGCTCACGCCCTGGGCTACTATCTTTCGTCCCTCCGGGACTATCAGAAGGCTAAACGCGTACTTTCCAAGAGTGGTTTCTTTCACCCATGGCCGGTGAAAAACTCGTAATGACAGCACGCAGGTCGACAATTCCGGTTACCTCTCTAGATGATGTCCTCTAGCGCGGAGATGCTGATCACCGCCTGGCGATCGACGAACACGCGTCGGCGATTCATGTGCGGCGTGCCGGCTTGCTCCATCTGACGCGCTTCGCTGACGTATTCCTCCTTCGTACTGTGGCCTTCCGTCCGGTCATGCATGTCGGCGTCCGACAGCCAATAGCCGCGCTCGTCATGGGCTTCGAGTCGGCCGATGTAGATCAGCGGCCCGGGTGTGTCCAGTACCACCCGTTGTCCCACAAACATGTCGAGAGAAAGCTTACTCATCGCTCCTCGATCAAATCAAGTCAGACCGCCGTAAAAGTCATGTAGCGGCCCGCGCCTCGCGGGCCGTACGCCCAAAGCGGCGTTTCCGGCCTATTACGGCCGGCGAGGCGCCGGCCGCTACAGTCTATGGGCGCCGCCGACTTTTGCGGCGGACTGTTGTGGGTGGCTCGGGCGTCTCGCTCGAGATTCACACGGGCGGGACGGCTGTACCACCCGAAAAAGGAGACGCGAATGGAGTATATCTTCTAACAGTCCGCTGTAAAAGTCAGGTAGCGGCCCGCGCCTCGCGGGCCGTAAGGTAAATGACAGTTTTGGCGGGCGCTGTGTAAGCCGGGAAACGTAGCGTCCACCCCACCGTGGCGGACGTAGAATGTGGAAATCTTTCACCCCCCGACGCCCGCCCCGGGGGGCGGACGCTACAGGGCCCGCCCCGTAGTGACTTTTACGGCGGACTGCTAACTCCGCACGAGCAGTGCCGCGAAGCCACCGTCGTGCCAATCCGACAATCGCGCGCCCCATTCGGGTAATGTCAGGCGGGCGATGACTTGTTTCCACTCCGAATTCTCAGCCAGGAATGATTCGACAACCCGTTCGTTTTCCCGCGGCTCGATGCTGCACGTGCTGTAGACCAACCGACCGCCGGGGCGGACGGCGACGGCGGCACGACGAAGCAATGCGGCTTGCAACCCCACGAGTGATTCCAGTTTTTCGGCGGTCAACCCCAGCCGGGCCTCCGGACGACGCGCGATGACGCCGGTGTTCGAACAGGGCACGTCGACCAACGCGGCATCAAACTCGCGGGCCAGGTCGTCATCAGATGCGTTGGAGGTCCGGGTGAGGTGCGCGCGGATGTTGGTCAGACGCAGACGCCGGGCGTTGTCGCGAATACGTTTGATGCGGTCGGGCGAGGCATCGCAAGCGAGAACTTCGCCGCGGTCACCGATCTGTTGAGCGAGCACGATAGCTTTGCCGCCGGGGGCCGCGCAGAAATCCAGCAGGTTTTCGCCCCGCCGCGCGTCGAGTAATAATGCCGCCGCCCTTGCCGTCATATCCTGCACGTACACCCATCCCTCCCGGAAGAGCGCCGTGTCCACCACGTTCGCCGCCGCCGGCAGAAAGACGGCGTCGGGCGTCCATTCGCCCTGGTCGCCGAAGGTTTCGCGCACGCGGGTTTGAAAGACGCCGGAGTCGATTCGCAAAGTGTTGCGGTGCAGGACGGTGACCGGTATGGCCTGCGCGGCCCAGGCGATCGCCTCGGCTCGCTGCTCGTCGAAGCGCTCGACGAGTGTGCGATAACGGGCAACTCGCTCGCCGGTCGCGGCCGCGAGGTGTGCCACCCTGCCGTCTTTGTTCTCCGCAGTCGGCAGTACGTCGGACTTGAACGAACAGGCCTCGTCCCAGTTCACGCGGACCTGCCGGGGACCGAGCCGTTGCCATGGTACGCGGCGCTGATCGATGGCACGCGTCAGATTTCGCAGGATGGCGTTTACCATTCCCGGCGCGCGGCCGCCGACGTGGCGGCGGGCCTGCTCGACCGCCTCGTTGACCGCGGCGAATTCCGGGATGCGATCCATCCAGATAATCTGAAAGCCGGCCGACAGCAAGATCGCCCGCAACGCCGGCTTGACTCGGCGTTGATCGTAGCGCGCGACCACCCCGAGCACATGCTCGATCGTCAGCGCGTGGCGTACGGCACCAAGCGCGATCTCCATCGCGAGCGCCGCTTCCTGCCCGGCAAGACGTTGTTGTCCCCGCAGTTGCCCGAGCGTTTCGCTAACGAAACGCTCTCCGCTCAACGCCGCACGCACGGCTTGGAAAGCGGCTTCGCGACCGCTCAGCGACCCGGTCTCATTCTTCGCGCGCCTCGAGCTCGTCATGATTCTTCAAGCGGGAGCAAGCGGGTCGGCGGCCCCACCTCCCGCCCGCGCGCGAACGCCTCGAACAGCATCAGCTTGCCGCCCGCCGGCTTGATCTCGAACAGCCGTACGCGCCCCCGACCAGCCTGCACGGTCTTATCCGGCAAAAACGCGCCCGGCTCAAACTCGGCGGTCGGCTCGGCCGTCGAGTCGGCAACCTGCGCCCGGGCGAGTTGTAGCCGTTCTTTTTTTCCGCCGGGCACCGCGAACAAGCACGTCGCGACCGGCCATGACCAGAGTCCGTTGATGCGGCGTACGATGTTGAACGCGGGTTGTGACCAGTCGATCTCGCTGTCCCGGCGGAAAAGCTTCGGGGCCCACGTCACTTGTGAAGCGTCCTGGGCCTCGGGTTGTCTGTTGCCGCGTTCAAGCGCCATCAACGTATCAACAAGTAATTCCGCGCCGAGCCGCGCCAAGCGGTCGTGCAGTTCAGACGCGGTCTCGGTCTCACCGATGCGCAACTCGCGGCGGCTCCAGATCGGTCCGGCGTCCCACTCGTCGTCGAGTTGAAAGACCGTAACGCCGGTGATTTCGTCGCCGTTGATGATCGCCCATTGAAACGGTGCCGCGCCGCGATACTTCGGCAACAGCGAGCCGTGAATGTTGATGCAGCCGAAGGGCAATGCGTCGAGCAGGGTATTGCCGATTTTCTGCCCGAAGGCGGCGACCACGCCGATCTCCGCTCCGCCGAGTGCGTCGGCGAGATTCAGCGTGTTGACGTCTTCGGTCTGGATGTGGCGGATGCGCAACTCATCGGCGAGGTTGTGGATGAATGTCGGGCGGAGTTTGCGTCCACGTCCGGCGGGTCGGTCGGGCTGGCTGATCGCCGCGACGACCGTATGCCCGGCCGTGATGAGCGCCTGTAACGCCGGCACGCCGAAATCACCGGTTCCCACAAAAACGATTCGCATACTAACATCATCATCGATGTGCTTACACGTTGCAAATATGTCGATCAACTACGAGGTTGACAAGGAGTGACCCACCCAATGCCATTTTCAGTTAAGCAGTTTCGCGCTACGCTGCACGATCGGCTTACCCGCCTTGGCGGCCGCGAAACATCGGGAGCTATCCGGGCTTTCACGGCCACCACGGAGGGCGGCCGCTACCGAATAAAATCCGTAATACACAATCGTTGTTTTTATCGCCGTCGCTTTTCCCTATACGCCGCCTCAAGCTCTTTGAGCCGCTTCTTCGTGGCGATCTTGTCGCTGGGGCCCATGCGATCGAGGATCAGCGTGCCGTTGAGGTGGTCGGTTTCGTGTTGCCAGACGCGGCAGAGCAGGTCCTGGCCGTTAAGTTCAATCGGCTCGCCCTTCAGATTCCGGGCTTTGATGGTGCACTCGCCGGCGCGGCGAATCCGGACGTACACCTCGGGGATCGACAGGCAGCCTTCCTCGGCCTCGCGGGCGCCGTGCATGTCGTGGATCTCCGGGTTGATGAAGACCATGTCATCCTGTTCCTCGCCGGTAATGTTCATCACGAACAGGCGTTTGAGCACGCCGACCTGCGGAGCCGCCAATCCCACGCCGCGGCCCTCGTGCATCATCTCGCGCATGCGGTCGGTCAGGGCCTTCAAGTCGCCGTCGAATTCCGTAATCGGCTCGCACACCTTGCGGAGGCACGGGTCGGGGTAATGCACGACGGTCAGCTTTGACAGATCAACACTCACGGAAACCACCCGTTATCTATGGATTCAACTGTAGGCACAGCCCACCAATCACTGTTCATTATAGAGCAGATCAGAAGGGTTGGCCCAGCAGGAAAGCCCGCGCGACCCGGCGGGACATCTGCTCGTTGTTGAAAATCAGCGGCACCAACAGGCTCAGATCGGTGTTGGGCATGCGCAGATAGTCCGCCAGTTCCCGGCGCCAAGCCACGCCGAAAGATGCCAACTCGTCCTGCAAAACGTCGGCCTGGAGGGCTTGGAGCGCGGCGTCGGCGGCGATCCAGCCCGAGCGCATCGCGGGATAAATCCCCTCGTTGCTGAAGGCGGCGACGAAACCGCCGGCGTTACCGATCAGCAGGCAGCGTTTGCCGACGTGCGTATCCATGTCGAGCGCGATCCCGCCGGGGGACAGTCGCCGCCGCGGCTCGGCGGGGATACCCTCTGGCAGAACTCCGTCTTTGAGAGCGCTATTGCAAAACGCGCTGAACTGCTGCTCGATCGGAATCGTCGCCGACCGCATGATGATCGTCAGGTTAACGATCTTGCCGGAACGCACGATCGTTGCGAGTTGGCCGGTTCGACTGGCGCCGACGGCCACATCCATCCGTGTCGCGCTTTCCTTCGTTTCGTATTGGACAAAGAGGCACTGTGGGACGTCGCGCATCCACGCCGCGGAGGCCAGGTTCGCCATCTGCCCGGTCGGCGAATCAACGCCGTCGGCGATCAGCATTACCCGCCCGGCAACCTCGCGTCCGTTGCTCAGGTGCAGTACGACTCGGTCTTCGGCCAGGTTGAGATCCCGCACCGCGACGCCGTGCAGCGCATTCGCACCGGCCGTGGTTGCCTGCTTGAGTAGCGCCGCATCAAATACCGACCGCTCGACCAGCCAGCCACGCAACTCGGGATCATCGACGAATGTGTTGCGCTTCAGGTCCCACGAATGCAGCCGCACGCCCTTGAAGGCAGCCGCCCCGGCCTTCTTGACGCCGATGCCACACTCCTTACACAAGGCTGTTCCCGCCGGTCCGAGCCAGTCGACATGCCGGTCCGCGCGCGGGAACTTTTCCTTTTCGACGACCAGCACGGCCGCCTTCTGCCGCGCGGCGCGTAGCGCGGCCACGGCGCCGGCCGGCCCGCCGCCGACCACGACCAAGTCATAAAGCTCGCGAAGGGCCTTACCCACGGCGTCGCCTTATTTCATCTGCTGCCAGAGATAGTCCTCGGCGATTTTGAAGCGATCAAAAGCCGACTGAAGCGCATCTTGAATCTTGCGAATCTCCGCCGCGGAAGTATCGGTCTGCCCGTCGGCCGTCGTCACGGCGTGGATCGCTTCGAGCCGGGCGGCGGCGTCGTCGAGCATGGTGGCGGCCTCGGCGAATCGGCGGGCGGCCTCGAACGCGCCAACCTGCCGAACCTCGCCGGACCACGGCTTGTTGAACAGCCGCCAGGGTGCCAGCAGGATTTCCTGCACGCCGACGCGCAACTGGTCGGACATGACCTTGACGTTCTCGATCGTGCGCTGCAACGCGGGCCGATTCAGGACGACCAGCTTGCGGCCGGCGTCGGTCATGACCACGACGTTTTCGAGCGACTTGTTGAGCCGATCCATGCCGACGTGGATCTTGCCAATCAGCGAGGTTGGATCGTCGCGGTTCAGCTCGGCCTTGAAGGCGTCGAGCAGTTCCTGGTCCATCTTGCGGGTCATGCTCTCCACGCTGGCCATGGTGCTGCGGAGCGCCGGACGGTTTTCCCGCAATATCTCCGTTGCCTCGGCCAGTCCGCGTTCGAGCCGTTCCAGCACGACGTGGATTTTTGCCAGCACCGTGGTGTCGTCCTCGGCCGCGAGCTGACTGCGCAGGGCCGCGGTGGTGTCGTTGAGGTTGTCGACGGTGGCGTGGATCTTGCTCATCAGCGTCATTTGCTCGCGCGGGTCGAGCTGTGTGCGCAAGTCGGCCGTCATCGCGTTGACGTCGCTGAGGCTCTGGGAAATCTTGTATGCCAACGAACCCTCAACGCGGTCATTGAGCATCTGCTCGATCTGGTCGACCATCCCGTTCGGGCCGAGCACCCGTCGTGAAAGGTTGCCGATAACCGCGGCGAGGCTCTGCGGGGGCAAGCCGTCGATCGCTGCCGTCGCCGACTCACCCGAGGTGCCGACGCTGAGGATCACCAGCACCCCGCCGCCGCCGACCGGCGGTTGATCCGTCGTGATCTGGCAATCGGAGTACAGCTTGAGATCGGCGACGATTTCAGCCTCGACCACGATCAGAAGAAGCCGTTGCCGACCCATCGGAGTGTCGATCTCGTCGTGCTCTTTTCTAACATCGATGACTTTGCCGACCTGCAACGCACCGCTGAGCATCACCGGGCTGCCGCGTTTTAGCGGCGCGACGCCTTCGTCGTGCCGAAAGCGAACGATGATCCGCGCCATCTCGCCACCCAACGAGGGGTAGACGAACAAGACCGTCCCCACAAACAACCCCAGGAACATCAATACAACGATTCCCAGTACCAGATCCTGGCGATGTGTCTTCATCGCGGCTCACCCCTGAAAATCCAACTCGTGCAGACCGCCGGGGCGGCGGCATGGCACCGACCGGCTCACGTGATTACAGCGGCGTCATTGTAACGATCCGACGCAGACTTGTCCGATGGACGGCTTGAATTCTACATGATCGTCGATTCAGCAAAGTAGCGGCCGGCGCCCCGCCGGCCGTAGGAGGGTGTGTGGCACAGCGCGGCCGTTGGCCGCAACCAAAGGGGCATGGGGATTGACGATTGGGGATTATTGCTGGGCTGCGCCGTTGAGATAACCTACTTTGAACTCTGGACGGGGGGTGGTACGGTCAAGCGAAGCTTGGCCGTGGTTGGCGCTCAACACGCTCGGCATGGCTGCGCCAGACCGTGTCACCCCCCGCGGCGTGAAAAAATCTTCGCGGGAAGCGAAGAAAACCATCGTTAGTAGTACATAACAGTCCGCCGCAAAAGTCATGTGGCGTCGGGTCTCCGTGCCCGACGCGGGATGAAAACGGCGTTCCACGGCCGACACGGGGGTCGGCCGCTACAGTCTGTGGCCGGTGCCGACTTTTGCGGCGGACTGTGAAGGACCCGAGCACCGGCGCGGGCGGGTCCTGGGTCCGCGTGTAGGGCCGGGGTTGAGGGTTGACCAGCACCTCCCGAATCTAGCGGTGTGAGTGATGATACGTGCGGGCGATGGTCAGCAGCCAGGATTACTCGAAGAAGAGCCGGCGGTGACGTTGTTTTCGAACATGGCGTAATGAATGGGCATGAGCTCTTAGAAAAACCGCCCGATGTCCTGAATGGTTACATATAGCCCGATCAGGATGATTGCCGCCAGGCCCACCATTGTGCTGATCATCTGCGTTTTGAGGCTGAGCGGCTTGCCTTTGATCTTCTCAATGATCAGGAAGACCATCAGCCCCCCGTCCATCACCGGCATCGGCAGGAAGTTGATCACCGCCAGGTTCACCGACAGAAACGCCAGGAAGTACAGTAAATCACCGGTCCCCATCTTCGCACGTTCGATCGCCATGTTGAAGATGCCGACCGGGCCGGCGACGTTCTGCGTACTCATGTCGCGGTTGGCCAGCTTGGTCAGGAAGGTGTAAACCTGCCAGATCTGGCTGAACAGGTAGTTCGTACCCATCTTCACGGCGGTGTACGGGTTCCCATCGGCGGAGACCATCTCCTTTGCGAAGGAGAAGGCGGTCGAGTCGAACACGTACATGATCCGCATCTGCCACGGGTCTGCGTTGTCCTCTCGCACGGTGAACGGTACTTCGATCGTCTCGGCGGTTATCGTCGGGCTGTACCTCACCGTCACCGTTTGGCCGATCTTTGATTTCAACAGCGCGTGCAACGCCAGCGGGTTGTTTGCCAACGCCCTCTCAAGCATCTGTCCGCTTGCTATCGGTTCCTTAACGCTTGTGCTCCCGTCGATTGCCCACACGACCGCGCCCGGCGGCAGTTTCAGCTCGTCTACCAAGCTGCTCGAAATATCAACCGTGCCGGCGACCTCGTCGACCCCGCTGCGGTAACGCACATCCACCGTGCGCCCCGCCGCCGCCTTGAGCACTTCCACCACGTCAAACCAGTTCGAGACCGGCTGCCCGTCGATCGACAGCAAGAGCGCCCCGCGCGGCATGTTCAGCGCGGCGAACGGGGTGTCCGGCACCACGTCCGCTACTATCACCTTGTTTTCTTCGCCACGCCCGGAGAACGAAATCCCGACCTCCGCCCGGGTCTTGCGGAACATATTGAACGGTCGCTTCGGCGTTACGATCAGTTCGGTCTCTTTCCCGTCGCGCTCCACTAGCACGCGCGTCGGTTTGCCCACGTGTGCCTGGATGTTCTCCGTGATTTCGTTGTACGTCGGATTCAGAACGGTTCCCCACGAGACGATAATGTCACCCCGTTTGAATCCGGCTTTTTCCGCGGGTTTGCCGGGCGTCACCGCCCCTACGCCGCGCCGAGGATGCAGGCCGAGCAGATGGCGGTTATCGACCTTGCCGCGCTCGCGCTCGGCCAGCGGGTTCGCGGGCGCGATACTCAGCATGGCTCGCTGATAGCAGTCCACCGTCTCGAACTTGTCCGGATCTCGCTCGTCCGGCCGTCGCACGGTGAACTTCAGCACACGCCCCCGGCTGCATTGAAAAATCTTATGAATATCGAGTGCGTCCTTGACCGGCCGGCCGTCGATGTGCGTAACGACGTCGCCTTTTCGCAGATTCGGCAGATCGCCGACCTGATCGCCGTCGACCTGGAGTTCGGTGGTCAGGACGGGATCGATATTGATGATTCGGATATTGGTCCGGGAGTCCCTGGCGGTCTCGACCACGATCTCCTCGTCGAGGACTTTTCCGTCGCGCTCGATCTTGAACCGCACGATCCCGTTGGACAATGCCGCCGCCATCCGGATGTCCATAAAGGAGTCAATCTCGCGGCCGTTGGTCTCCAGCACGCGATCACCCGGGAACAGCTTGCCCTGGGCCGGACTGTCCGGATGGACCATGCCGATCACCGGCGACAACATCTGCTTGCCGACCAGGAAGACCGCCATCAGCAGCAGCGCCGCGAACAGCAGGTTGAAGACTACTCCGGCCGATACGACAATCATCCGGTGTCCGACGGGCCGGCTGGTGAACGCCCGCGGATCGTTGCTCAGCGAGACCTCCCCGGTTTCCTCGTTGATGATCACGTCGTCCTGCCCGAGCATCTTGACGTAGCCGCCGATCGGCAAAACCTTGAAGCAGTAATCGGTCTCGCCGTAGTTCTTCTGCGCGAGCTCATCGGCGCTGTAATCCGGGCGGTTGCCGAACGTCAACCCTTCGCCCCCGCGAAAGCCGAACAGCCGCGTGCCGAAGCCGACCGAGAAGCGGTCGACCCGGATGCCGACCCATTTGGCCATCAGGAAGTGCCCCAGTTCGTGCACGAAGATGATGACCGAGAACCCGATCAGCACCTTGATGAACATCAACGTGTTATAGAGCCAGCCCGGCATCGTCCCCGCGGCCAGCAGCGCATCACTAACGTCTAACGACGACAACATGCATTAACCTCTTGCCGGGCCCACGCGTCGCTCTCCAACAACTCGTCCAGCGTGGGCTGTTCGATCAGGCGGTGCCGCCGGCAAACCTCCTCGGTCACCGCGGCGATCTCGCCAAAACGTATCTGTTCACCGCGAAATCGTTCGACGGCCGCCTCGTTGGCGGCGTTCAACACCGCCCCGCTACTGCCCCCACGACGCGCCGCCTCATACCCCAGCCGCAGCGCCGGAAATTTCTCAAAGTCCGGCAACTCAAAGTTCAACGAGCCGATCTCGTCCCATCGCAGCGGCTCGGCCAGTCCCGGGACCCGCCGCGGGAACGTTATAGCATATTGGATCGGCGTCTTCATGTCAGGTGGTCCGAGCTGCGCGATTACCGATCCGTCGCAATACTCCACCAGCGCGTGAACGATCGACTCCGGGTGCACCAGCACGTCGACCTGCTCCGGCCCAACATCGAACAGCCAGACCGCCTCGATCACCTCCAGGGCCTTGTTCATCATCGTGGCGCTGTCGATCGTGATCTTCGGACCCATTTCCCAGGTTGGGTGTTGCAACGCTTCGGCGAGCGTGGCCTGCTCGATTCGATCCGCGCTCCAGGTCCGAAACGGCCCGCCCGAGGCGGTCAGGTAAATCTTCCGAACCTCTTCTCGCCGCCCGCTTTGCAACGCCTGGAACACCGCCGAGTGCTCGCTGTCAACCGGGATCAGCCGACCGCCGCGCTCGCGTGCCAGCGGCAAGATCAGCGAGCCGGCGATTACGAGCGACTCTTTGTTGGCCAGGGCGATGTCCATTCCGCGTTCGGCGGCCGCCAAGGTCGCCGGCAACCCGGCCGCCCCCACGATTGCCGACAGAACCAGGTTGGCCTCGCTCTCGGCCACCAATTCGGCCACGCCTGCCGTTCCAGCGAATACCTTTGTTCCGCTCGGGCAATCCCGCTTCAGTCCATCGTAACCGCTCTCGGCCCCGATCGCGACCTGCTCGACGCCGAACCGGGCGGTCTGTTGGGCCAGGAGTCGCCAATTGTTCCCCGCCGCCAACCCGACGATTTCGACTTCATCCCCCAGCGCATTGATGACCTCAAGCGCGGCCTTCCCGATCGACCCGGTTGATCCCAGGATAATGATTCGCTTCCGCATGTTCACACTATATATTCGCGCCGCCCCGATGTGTATTTCGCACAACACAAATAACGCCGATAACGCAAATCTCCAACGGGCGGCAGGGGCGAGCCCGGGGTAAGCCCGGGGTAAGCGTCATTTGCATGGGTACGCTGTCATTCCGAGAAGCGTAGCGCCATTGTCATTCCGAGAAGCGCAGCGCCGAGGAATCTAGCCCCGAGTCGGATTCCGGCTAGTGCTCTGTGACGCGTGGAATAATGGATAACGCGAAGGGTGGCCCACCTCTTTAGAGGTGGGGGACACAAATAGGGCCTCGATTCGCGTCCCCCACGGCTAAAGCCATGGGCCACCCATCCGCGGAAGAGCCGCGGGCTTCAGCCCGCACGGTCCTTCGGGAAAGGTAGATTCTACTCCCCGTGGCGCCGCGCGGACTGAAGTCCGCGGCTCCTCATGTTGAACCCATCAATTGATGGCACCCGGCGCTACTGTCATTCAGACACCACCCACTTTCGTGACGATCGCCCGTGCGGCGGTGGACCGAGCCATTTTATTGACCGGGGTTGTTCGAGGTTCGTAGAATGGGGTGGCGAGCGTTGGTATTCGCAATGATGAGTAACCGGGCATGATTAACCGCTGGATTGGGATCGCGACGCTGGTATTGATGCTGGGCGTCAACGCGGCGTTGATGATGCGGGATGTGTTACCGGATTGGATGGCCGGTGAGCCACCGGTGTCGCGGGCACTGCAACTCGAGTCGGGGGGCGAAAGTCACATACAGCTCGGGATTTACGATCAACAGGGGCATTGCATCGGATATTCCTGGACCTATAGCAGTCGAAGTGGGGATCTGATCTCGGTTCGACACCGGACCGTGATTGAGTCCCTCAGTTTGCCGCTCGATACGGAAATTCGGGCGATACGGATCGATACGAATCTGAACTACCTCCGGCACAGAGGCTTGGACGAGCTGCGTGTGTGTGTTTTCGGGCTTGGTATACGGATTCGGCTGGAAGGAGAATTTTTTCCGCCTAACGATTTCCCGTGCAGGTGGCAGGTTGGCTCGCGGCGGGGTGAGTTTTTACTGCCGGGGGAGGCAACGCGGGCACTCGGGGACATGATTCGGCCGTTTGAAAGCCTGACGGGGTTATCGGTCGGTCAGAGTTGGCGGGTTGAGCTGCTGAATCCGCTGTCCGGAGTCATTCCCGACTGGGGGACGCGGAACATGATGACGGACGGGCTGCTCGTCCGCGTGACGGGGATCGAGGAGATCGAGCATCGCGGAGCGGTGGTTGAGGCTTTTGTGATCGAGGCGGAGCGGCTGCGCGCGTGGGTGAGCCGGGAAGGCCGCGTGATTCGGCAGGAGTTTGAATTGCCGCTCGTCGGGAAGCTGACGCTGGTGGACGAACCGTACGACGATGAGCTGCGTCAGCGGGTGCTGCACGAAGTCCCGGCGAGGTAGAGAAACGAGACGCGAACGAATGCGTAAGGCAAGAATACAATCCGAGCAGGTCAACGCCGGCAAGCCCGCGAGCCACGACGCGAGCGTGTGCCTGAGCAACGTCTCCAAAAGCTACGGCGACAAGCCGGCGGTGATCGAGTTGTCGCTGGAGCTTTATGGCGGCGAGATTTTCGCGTTTCTGGGGCCGAACGGGGCGGGCAAAACCACCACGCTGAAGATCACGACGGGGCTGCTGCGGGCCGACGCCGGCAGGGTCTGGGTCTGCGGCGAGGACATGTCGCGGCGTGGTCGGCGGGCGAAACAGCAGATTGCCTACGTGCCGGATCAGCCGTTTCTGTACGACAAGCTAACGGGTCGGGAGTTTATCCATTTCGCGCGGGATGTGTACGGGGTGCCGACGGAGGTGGGCGAGCAGCGGTTGGCCGAGTTGATCGAGCGATTGAATATGGATTCGTTTCTGGATCAGTTGGCCGAATCATACAGCCACGGGATGAAGCAGAAGGTGGCGTTGGCGGCGGCGATGATCCACGCGCCGCGGGTGCTGGTGGTGGACGAGCCGATCGTCGGGCTCGATCCGCGAACGATCCGGGTAATCAAGACGATATTTCGGGAGATTGCCGACGGCGGGGGGACGGTCTTTATGTGTACGCACACGCTCGACGTGGCCGAAGCGGTCGCGGATCGGATCGGGATCATCAACGCCGGTCGGCTGATCGCGCTGGGGACGCTCGAGGAGCTGCGCGGGATGGCATCGGCCGGCGGGAGTCTGGAGGATATTTTCCTGCATTTGACCGAAGAGGACGGCGACGGCGTGCCGGAACCGGGCGAGACATGAGCGCTGGAATGAGCCATGAGTGATTCGGCGACCGTCGAGCGAATGCCCGGAGCCGGGCTGTGGCTGCTGGCACGCTGCCGCGCGGTACAGTTGCGTAATCTGGTTGACCAGCATCTGCGCGGCGCGCCGGGGCGGACGTTTTTCGTGCTGGTGCTGCTGGTGTTGATCTGGGCGGCGCTGTACCTGTTGCTGGCGCAGATTCTCAAGCACGTGCACAGTTGGGGGTTGGTGGGGGTCGTGGCCGATCAGCATCTGTTCGTGCATTTCTTTCTCGTACTGGCGGTGATGCTGACGTTTTCCAACGCGATACTGACGTTCGGCAGCTTGTATGGCCGCGAGGAGGCGGGCTTTCTGCTGGGGATGCCGTTGCGGGCACGCGAGGTCGTGGTGGTCAAGTGGTTCGAGGGGATCGCCTTGTCGAGTTGGTCGTTTCTGCTACTGGGTGTGCCGTTGATGCTGGCGATCGCACACAGCACGCCGGTGCAGTGGTATTACTACCCGCTGTTTTTGGGGCATTTCCTGGGGTTTGTCGCGATACCGGCGTGCCTCGGGCTGCTGGCGGCATGGACGGTGGCGATGTGGGCGCCGCGTCGGCCGCTGACAATCGTGATCGCGACGGGCTGTCTAGTGATTCTGACGGCGATTTACTGGCTCTCAAACATATCGGATAGCGCCCTGAAGTCGGAAGAGTGGCTACAGGTGGTCTTCAAGCAGATCGGCATAGTCAAACAGCCGCTATTGCCCAGCACCTGGACCGCCAAGGGTATCGTCAGCGCGATGCGGCAGGATGTCGGGCAGAGCCTGTTTTACCTGTTGGTCGTGCTCGGCAACGGCGCGTTTCTATCGTGGCTGACGGTGAACATTCTGGGGCGTTCGTGGCCGGAGGCCTATAGTCGAGCGCAGCGCGGGCGTTTGCAGCCGACGATTCGGCGGGGGTGGTTTACCAAGGTGGTGTGCTGGGGGCTGTTCTTCTACCTGCCGAAGAAGCTTTGGCTGGCGATGCTGAAGGACCTGCGGGGTTTCGCCCGGGACGCCAGACAATGGAGCCAGATGCTGATCATGTTCGGGCTGCTGGTGATCTACGTGCTGAACCTGCGGCGGATGCCGGTTGACTTGGACAATCCGCAGTTCAAGGGGTTGGTGGCGTTTCTGAACCTGACCACGGTGAGCTTGATCCTGGCGACGTTCACGAGCCGGTTTGTTTATCCGCTGCTATCATTGGAGAGCCAGCAGTTGTGGCTGATCGAGTTGTTGCCGATTCGACGCAGCACGTTACTGTTCGTGAAGTTTCTGTTTGCACTAACCGTGACGGGGTTGTCGGCGTGCGCGGTGATGGGTTTGGCGGTGAAGATGCTGGAATTGCCGACCGCGTACGCGTGGATGAACGTTTCGATTTGTCTCGGGATTTGCGTGGGATTGTCCGGGCTGTCGATCGGGTTGGGGGCGCGCTTCCCGGTGCTCAACAATCGGAATCCGGCCCGGATCGCGTCGGGGTTCGGCGGGACGCTGAATCTGATCGTGAGCATGGTTTTCGTCAGTCTGGAAATGGCCGGCGTGGGCTGGCTGACGTTCAACGAGATGTCGAAGTCGTTCATGTTTTCCAAGGCGCTTTCGCCGGGGGGGTGGCTGATGGTGGCGGGATTGTTGAGCGTGAGTATGTTGGTCGGCGCCGGGGCGCTGTGGATCGGCGCGCGGCACTTCGAGCGGCTGGAAACCTAGTGCTTTGTCTAGGTTAATTTGATGTGTAGTACTTCTTTCGAGGCCGTGATAATACTTAAAGAGGGCAACAATACTCGAGGAGCCGCGGACTTCAGTCCGCGCGGTCCTTCGGGAAGGGTAAATTCTACTCCCCGCGGCGCCGCGCGAAATGATGGATAATACAAAGGGTGGCCCACCTCTTTAGCTGTGGGCCACCCACCTAGGTTAATATGATGTGTCGTGATTCTTTCGGGGCCGTGATAGTAGTTAAAAGAGCAACGATACTCGAAGGACCGGGCGGACTGAAGTCCGCGGCTCCTCGGGGTGAACCCATCAAAGCAACACTGATGGAGCACTAGGATGACCTCAAGCCGGGGAGCACGGGAGTCGGCCGAAGCCGCGCTCGGAAGTACGCAAGTCGGTGCGTGGGCTAATCGCTTGGCGTGTGTCCTGCTGGTGGTTCTGCTGGGTGGGATTTATCTGGCGACGCTTTATCCGGGGGTGCGGGCCGGCGATTCGGCCGAGTTGCAGTGGATGTGCGCCCTGCTCGGCGTTTGCCATCCGCCGGGCTATGCGCTGGAGGTGGTGGTCGGCAAATTGTTCAGCGTGTTGCCGATCGGGTCGTGCGTCGCGTGGCGGATCAATTTCATGCAGGCGGTGTGCGGGGTTGTCGGGTGCCTGGCGTTGTACGGGGCGCTGCGACGGCTGACCGGGCAGATTCCGCCGGGGCTCGTCGCCGCCATGACGCTGGCGTTCAGCACGATCTACTGGAGGCACGGCACGGCGGCGGAGGTGTATGTTTTTTACAGCATGTTTCTGCTGTTGGGGGTTTACACGGCGGTCAGGTTTCTGACGAGTGACAAGGCGGGTTGGTTTTTTCTGACGGCGCTGCTGTTGGGGATCTGTGTCGGCGGGCGTCCGTCGGAAGTGTTGATCCTGCCGGCGCTGGCGGGGTTGTGGCTGGGGTTTCATGGGCGGGTGCGTCTGAGTTTGGGACGAATAGCCGCGGCTGTGCTCGTGGGGGTGTTGCCGTTTGTTTTCTCGGTTTGTTTTTACATGGTGCGGGAGAATCCGGCGCTGTTGCACGCGCGTGATGATGCGCTGCGTGACGAGATTCTGGAGGTTGGGACGCCGTTTCCGGAGCTGCCATTTTCGCGGCGGCTGCGTGAGGCGATTTTGTACAGCGTGGGTTTGAAAGGGGCGGGTCGGGAGGATTTCACCGCGTTTACATGGGAGCGCGTGGGGTGGGACCTGAACAAGTACGCGTGGCTGTTGAGCGGCAGGGGGGCATTCGGCGACCGGTTCTCAGAGGTTGACACGCGTAATGATCCGGTGGTCGCGTTTCGGCAGCGCGAGCAGGGGCGGGGAACGAGCATCAGCGCGATCGGGGTGTTGCTGGCATTGGTCGGGATTACGCGCTGGCGGCGGCAACGCGGCGCGGTGTTGTTGGGGGTGTGGTTGTTTGTCGGCAATCTGATTTTCTATCTGTACATGCACCCGGTGGATAATCTGCATTTCACGATTCCGGGTTTGGCCGGGTTGGCGGTGTTGATCGGGTTGGGCGTTTCCACTCGACCAGCAGAGTCCGCCGTGCGGAACAAGCCAAGAAGCAAAGCTCTCGTCTATCAGGCAGCATGTTTCATAGTCCCGGTGTTTTTGCTGGTTGGCAATTACGGAGTGGTTGATTCACGAACGCCAGAGGTGCGGGAGCATTTGGCGCTTGGGGCGTTGATAAAGAAGACACCGTTGCCGGACAAGCCGGCGATCATTGCGATGTATTCGCGCGCGCAGACGTTGCGGTGTTTGTATTGGGTGGATGCCGGGCGGACGGACGTGCGTGTCTTGATCTTTCGCGAGCGGTTTGGGCGGGAAGAGTTGCAGCGGATGGTCACGGGTCTTCGCGCTGGGGGATACACGGTATTGTTCGGCACGGAAGCGATCAGCCAGGAAGAGACGAAGCGCATGCTCGCCCGGTGGACGCCGCGGGAGTTGATCGATGTGGGGTTGTTTCGGGTGTTTCCGCCGGGGGCTGGGCAGCGGTAACGGTTGGCGAGAAGCACGGGCAAGGACCGCGGCAAGGTTGTCTCTCTAATCGGGGACGTATTGGCGCGGTCCTTGCCCGTGGCACCCAAGACCGGGCACCCGAGACCGGGTACCTAAAACCCTGATGCCTGATCACTCGGATGCGTCAAAATTCGTATTAGATCCAAAATGAAAAAAGCGGGCGGGGCAGTAATACCTGCTCCGCCCGTCTTTATGAAAACAACGGCGCTCCGCGATGGGGAGCGCGTTGGTGTCGGCGTTTACCGCCGGCGCAGCAGCGCCAGTCCGCCGAGGGCCAGCAGCACGAGGCTGGTGGGCTCGGGGGCGAAGATAATATTCGCGGTTGGCGAGCTGGTTGTGACCGTAATGTCGTCGATGTAGTAGTCGGTGGGATCGTCGCCGGTATAGAGGCGCCCCTCGATGACGAGGGCGTCGCGGCTACCACCGTCGCTGTCAAACGTCCAGCCGAAGCCGATCTCCTCCCAGCCGATGCCGGAGGTGTAGTCGTAGTTACCGCTGGCTGAGCCCATGTAGTTGGTGATGTCATCGGACGTGGTGTAGTGCGCCCAGATGCGCAGCGAGGGTGAGACATCCGGCGTGACATCATAGCCCCAGAAACTGGCGTCGATGGTATCGCCGTCGGTTAGCCCGGTGATCCAGGAGAGATACGCCTGCGGGGTTCCGTCCACGGGATCCTCGGTAACGCGCAGGGCGCGATCACCGCTGTGCACGGGTTCGGGGGCACCGACATTGGTGGGGTTGACCAGGTTGCCGTAGGAGCCCAGGATCGTGCCCACGCCGTCTTCCCAGCCGTAAGTGTCGGCGTTTGCCGAAGTGACGAAGCAGCAGATGCCAACGATTGCCAATAGACTTACAAAAGTTCTCATTGTCTTACTCCTCCTGTGGAAAGCCGCTAACCGGAACTTGCGGTCACGCGTAGCGGCGACGCGCGCCAAACCCTGTATCGAAAGTGAACTCCTCACACAAGCAGCCGCACCGGACAACAGGCGCGGGTGAAACGCCGAGGCGAATTGAAGTAAACAGCCAACCGATGGCGTAAGAGTGAACACTATGTGAAGAATCGATTAATTGATCGATTCGCTCGCCGGGGAAGTGTTCCTCTCCTCTCTCTGTGTATTTTGTAGCACGTTAAGTGGTTCAAGGCAACCGATAATCGGCTGGAAATATGCCCATTAGTGCCCGACAAAACCGGCGGCGGAAAGTCAGAGCCCGAAGCGCAAGCGAGGGACTCTAATTGTCCGCTCGCTTGCGCTTCGGGCTCTGATTGTCCGCTCGCTTGCACTCAGGGCTCTGATTGTCCGCTTTCGGGTTCTGATTGGCCGAGGTCTTCGCGGGCGAGTCGGCGGTAGAGCAGCAGAGCGGTGACAGCGATGACGATGGCGATGGCGAACGAGCCGTTGCCGAGCAGGTGGTTGGCCAGCAGGCCCAGGAAAGGCATGGAAAGGGCTCGGAAGCCGGTCAGGGCCACGTGGATGCTCATGTAAAGGTCGGCTTGGTTCCTGCGGGCGAAATGGAGGTGCCCGATGCTCCAGGCGATGATGCCGCCCCCGTGCGAGATTCCTTTCAGAATGCGTGCCAGGACGAGGATCGGGATGGCGAGCCAGAAGAGGGAACGGCCGTTGATTCCGATAATCAGCATCGAGACGGCAATACAGGCATAGGCGGCGACCCAGACTGTGCAATTGACCACGCGAAAACGCACGACACCCACGCGATCAAAATAAGGTGCCCAGAAGCGGATCGCGAGCCAGGAACAGATTCCGGGAATCACCGCCATCAGAAGGATGGACGGCAGATAATCGAATCCGAGTTCGCGGGTGATGACGACGAGCAGGACCGGATCGGTGAAGAAGTTCGCCGAGCCGAGCGTGAACTGAGCAGTCATATAACGCCGGTAGGCGTGGTGATGACGGAGGATTGAACCGGCTTCCTTGATGCCGGTCCATAGGCCGGTGTGGGTTTCGGCCGTGTTGCCGGCGCGGGTGAGGTGTTCGCGATACTCGCGGATTTCGCGGCGTTCACGCCGAATGCGGAAGCGGCGCAGGGGCACCAGCGAGAGCAGGGTAACCAGCGCGGCGCCGGGGTAGACGAAACGGTAATAGTCCGGATTTGTGTCAAAAACGGCGGCGACCGCGACGCCGGAGATGGGGACGAAGAGAAAGCGGATGGTCTGTAGTCGGCCGATGATGCGTCCGCGGTGTGAATCGGGGTAATTGACCTGCCAGATCGACGAGCGGAGCGTGAGGAGACCGGTGACGAAGAGGTGTGTGGCCCCGATCTGGAAAGCGAAGATCCAGCCGCCCCAGGGCTTCCAGTCGGGCGAGGTAAAGCCGATCGAGAGGATGAGCAGGGCGGCGCAGGCGGTGAGGAAAGTGAAAAGGGGCATACGTGGTCGCCCACGGATGACGACGCCCCAAAAGACGTTGATAGTCATCATGAAGATCGGGGCGGCCCAGACGATGTTTGCCAGCAGCTTGGAAGCGTCGAAGGTTTTGGTGGCGACGATGCCGGCAAGGTTGCCTTCGATCGCTCCGAGGGCCAATGCCCAGATAATGTAGTGGGTCCGTTCGAGCAGGAAGCTTCGACGGGCGACGGGGGGAATGTCGTCGGAGCGCAGAAAGTCAAAAATACGTTGCATGCGGCAATTCCAAAGCAGCCATCTTAGCTGGTATTGCCACGGCCGAGTATGAGCTTCGGCGGGTCGTCTTCGGGCAGATTACATCTTGTGGAAGCCGGGTAAGCTTTGACAGCGGACATATAAACGGCGATAATATCATGTGGTATCGAGACTTGGACCGCGGCGGGGAGTGACTTGCGTCCGTGGCGAGCAGTAGCGTGTCCGGCGAGGGCATGCCGCGAGGGTTGCTTGTTCGCAGCCGCACTGGAGGAAATGTGCGATGCTTGCTTTTACGGGAATGCTTAGCCCGTGGCATTGGCTGTTTATCTTGATCGTGGCGGTGCTGCTGTTTGGGAACCGTTTGCCGGAGATTGCGCGTTCGTTGGGGCGGTCGGTCAACGAGTTCAAGCGGGGGCTGAAAGAGGTGAAGGAAAATTTCGATGAGGAATTGAAGAACGACAATCCTCCGCCGCGTGAAAAGCTCCAACCACCCGCGGATAAGAAGGATGATGCCATGGAGTACGAGCAGGAGGTGAAGGAGAAGGCGAAGGAGAAGGAGCCGAGCGAGACGCATAAGGATTCGAGCGGCTTCAATGAGGGGGATTATCGATAAGGCAACGGAGCAGCGACAAGCGATTCGAGCTATTGTCAAATCTCGTGGATGACCTCCTGACCAGGCGGCGTCTTTTTCACTCCATCTTCGAACTCGATGCCGGCGATGACGACCGGCGGTAGCCGCGGTCCATTCAGCGCCCGCCAGAACCGATATGTATCCCGCCGTCTCGCCGTCTCAACTCACACAGAAACGTCTTGTGAGGAGCAGATCGTAATGTTAACATGTGTAGGGACACATCCATGTTGCAAGACACTGGAACGGAGGAAGCAAAAATGACTAGATTAATGCGATTTGTTGGCGCGAGTATCGTGATCACTCTGGTTTGGCCGGCGGCACTGCGGGCACAATACGATTCGGAGTTGGTCGGATTTAACGGGCCGCCGATCGATGATCCGGCGACTTCGCAAGAGATGTTTCGGACACCGCAGTTCTCGGGAACTACCAGCGGTTTTATCGTGCCGAACGTCGACCCATACGACAACAATGCCGCGTTTCGCGCCTCGGGTCTGCAAACGGAAGGCCTCGCGGCCCTGGAAACCTTTTTCCTCTGGGTGGACTCGGCCGATCCTTACGGGTGGGTTCGCCTGACGACTTTCAATGGCCCGGAGCGACCCAACCCGTCGCTGGATACGCGCGGGAAGGTGCGCTTCAAGATCACCAACCGAAGCGAGCTTACCGCCGGCGAAATCGGCATCTGCATCGGCATCCGCGAGACCGGGGGCGTGGGCATACCACAGATGGGAGACGGCGGGACGAGCGGCCCGATCGAGTGGGTCGGCGTTACCGACGTCATCACCGATCCGAACGATCCAAATCTCGTCATTGCACCAATCCCGGCCATCACCCTGCCGTCATCGCCCGTGCCGTATTCCCTGGAGTGGGACCTGGCGACCGGCGTGGTTTCAGTTAACGGCACGCCTCAAGGCGGCGAAATCGCGGGCTTCACCGGCAACGGCATCCTTGATGCGCCCGATAACCGGGGCACGTTCGAACACATAGCCATCACCAACGTCGTCGCCGACACCGCGATCCTGATCAATTTTGCCATCGATGAATTGCAGTTCGAGGCCACCGAGCCGGATCCGACTCCGCCTCCGGTGATCCGTGGTCCGGTCGTGGAGACCGACACGGAAGTTGAGGTGGAGTGCATCGTGGACGCGATCGTGGCGGAACTGTTTCTTAATGACGCTTCGCAGGGTTACGCGGTCCCGAGCGGGGGCGTGGCGACGTTTTCGGGGCTGACGTTGAATGTCGACGACGTGTTGACGGCAACTCAGACCGCCAACGGCATCACCAGCGATCCCTCCGCGCCCGTGGTGGTTTATCCCGAGGGTACCGCCCTGGCCGAGAACTTTGACGGATACGCCTCGCAGGAGGATCTGGAAGCGCTGTGGATGCAGGGCGATCCGAGCGACGAATACAAGTTCCACTTAACCTCCGGGAGCGCTTCGAGTTGCCAGAATTTCGTGTTCTCGGACTATGACAACGCACCTTACGACGGAGTCTCGCGGCTGTACTACTCCATCGGATCGGTGAACGGCACCGACGCCGAACCGTTGCTGGTGACGTACCGCTTCAAACATGACACGAACAATAGCAATGCCCGGGGCCGTTTCGAGTTGACCTCCTCGCTCAGCAGAGTGCACGGCGCTCTTGGTTTCGCATTCACGAACGGGGTCGGCGGCGCATGGGGTCAGCAATACACCTCCATGACCAACTCGCCCGCGCCGATTATTGAGGGGTACGTGAGCGACTACTTCGGCTACGACTACGCGCCGACCGGCATCGAGCGCGTATCCGGCGTCTGGCACAAGATGCAGATCGAGGTTCTTACCGACGTGGTCAACTTTTACATCGACGACGTGTTGGCCAACCCGATCGACCCCGTGACGGAACTCCCCATCTGGCCCGGTGGTGTGCCGCGCGTGAACAGCAACAATTTCCAGTACATCATTCTTGGAACGATGAACTCCAACAACGGCTCGGCCATGATGTACGACGATATCTCGATCACGATCGGCGATACGTCACTACCGTTCGGCGATCCCAACCCGGTCGAATCACCGACCATCGACGGCCCCCTGTTCCCTGGGGACACCATCGTTGATGTGTACGACATCGACCCGGACAACGCGACCGATGTGGTCGTTTATGCCGAGGGAGTAGAGGTCGGCAGCATCAGCGGGTCCTTCCCCACGGGCACGGCCACGGTAACCATCCTATCTCTGAGCGACGGCGAGATCGTCACCGCGACCCAGACGGTGGACGCCATCGAGAGCTGCTTCTCCTGGCCGGTCGTCGTTGCCGTACCGGCTCCAACTCTGGAATCCATCCTGGTGCCCGGGCAGACGCTGGTTAGCGTCAGTAACATCGAGGAGAACCTGGCCGCCGCCGTCATGGTCTACAAGGACCTGGGCGAGGGAGAACTGCAATTACTCGGCACGCTGGCCAACCCGACCGAAGATCCGGCAGTGGTCACGACCACGCCGCTGGTCGATGGTGACACGATCGTCGCCACCCAGACGATCGACGGTGTCGAGAGTCCGCTGTCGACGAGCGTGATTGTCGCCGTCCCGGCTCCAACGATTCCGGGGCCGCTCGACCTCGGCGACACGATCGTGACGGTTACGGATGTGCATCCGCTGGCCGAAATTGTCACCGTGTATCTGAACAGCACGCCGTATGCGGTCGACCCGGAGGGTGAGACTGCCGTGGACGTCACCGTCCCATCTCTTCAGCAGGGTACGGCCGTACGGGCCACGCAGACGATCGATGGAGTGGAAGGGCCGTACTCCAACACGCAGCTAGTGGGCAACTACGTGTTCATCAATGAGTTCAACTACGACGATGCCGGAACCCCCGACAACCTGGCTTTCGTCGAGCTGTACAACGGCGATGAAGACCCGATTGACATCAGCGACTGGGTGATCCAGGTCGGCGACTACGTCGAAGGTCAGGATCCGCCCGGCGTGTATTACCAGGTCTTCATCCCGACCGACACTACGATCGACGCCTACGGCTACTGGACCGTCGGTATGACCGATGTGACGGCTATTGAGGGTGCCGTTATCGATCTGATCGACGACAGCCTGCGCATGGACGACGGGATGAACTATCTGGCCCTTAGAAACCTGAACGGGATCCTGCTTGACGCCGTCGGCTGGGAACTGAACAAGGGACCCACCTACGGCTATACGTTCATTCCGGAGGAAATTTACACGCAGATCGGGACCGGGATTTGGGGTAACCACGTCAACGCCGACGATCCGCTCACCGCGCAGTCGCGTTTCCTCGACGGTCTGGATACCGACGAGAACGGTCGCGATTTCGGGATTCAGCCGGCGACACCCGGATACACCAACAACCAGCCCGACCTGATGCCTTACTTCGAGGACGCCGAGAGCTTTTATCCCCTCGACCCGCTACCCGACTGGGTCTTCAGCTATAAGCCGCTGGTGGTCGTCGATCCGACCGTGGTTGATAGCGGCGGTACCGGTGGGCTCCCGATCAACCCGTCGGCGATCCCGGCGTCGCCGGACGGCGGGCTGGCGCTGATCGGCTGGGACGAAGAGGGCGGCGGCAACGCCGACTACATGGGGCAACTGGCCCAGGAAAACTTCACGTTGGAAACCTATATCTATATCGCGCCGGAATACACGCCTAGCGGCTACGAAGAGACCAAGATCGGAATTCGCGGCAGCGCGGACGGCGTACACAACTTCGACTTCTACAACGGTGCCACGGGACTGTGCTGGTTCCTCCAGCGCGGATCGACCTGGCAAACCCTGTACCTGCTCGATGAAAACAACGGCGACGACGGCGAGTACGGTGAACCGATCTGTGCAACCGTGCTCGGGACCATCAACATTGGCATCGACAGCGAGTTCACCGGCTGGCAGAGGCTGCTCTTGGAAACCTACGACGACACCGTGCTGGGTATCTTCGGCGGCACGTACGGGGCGCGTGACGATGGGTTTCAGCTCAGCGCGTTCCACGACTCCCCCGGTCCGGGCGGCGTCTACATCAGCTATCGCGAAAACGTCCCGGATAATACAACCGCCAGGCCGGCAACGTTGGACGCCTTCTCCTTGGCGGAGCCGGCCCGCATACCCGGCGACGTGGATGGGGACGGCGACGTGGACCTGAGTGATTTGGCCGCCCTGCTCGGATCCTACGGCGTCTGCGAAGGCGAGCCGGGCTATAACCTCTTTGCCGACTTCGACCGTAGCGGCTGCGTGGAGCTGAGCGACCTCGCCGAGTTGCTCGGCCACTACGGCGACGGGACGTAACTGTTATTGTGGAGAATCTTGTTGGGCTTCGTGCATTCTACGCGGCTTGGGTGTGGCACAGCCGCCCCCGGCTGTGACGATTTGGCCGGTGCGGGGATCCGTACCGGCCGCTACCGGATTAATCCCCGTTGCCGCAAGTATGACAGCACCAGCGTATCGAACGGCACGCGCGTGTTGGTAAACAAGTACGTGATGCCGCGGCGGGTGCAATAGTCCTTCAGTTCGGTGCAGTACGCGGTCAGCATCGCCTTGTATTTGTTGAGCAGGAGCTTGCTGACGGTGACCTCGGCGGTGTCCTCGTCCTCGACGTCGAGGAGCTTGAGGTCGCCGACGAGCGTCGGGTCAATCTCCTCGGGCGAGAGGACCTGGATCGCGTAAAGGTCGAGATCGCGGCTGAGCAGGTAGCGGAAGCCGTCGGCGTAGCCGCCCTTGTCCATGAAGTCGCTGATGACGATGCAGACGCCCTTGCCCTGATGGCGCAGGGCAAAATGCTTTGCGACGGCGGAAAAGTGCGACCCACCCTCCGGCGAAATGTCCTGGAGGAACTTGATCACTTGCGAGACCAGCCGCCGACCGCGGACGCCGCGCATCTCGTGGGCGAGCACGGTCGAATAGGCGTAAAGGTTAACGCGGTCGTAGTTTACGAGGCCGATATACGCCAGGGCGGCGGTGACGCGTTTGACGTACAGCGCCTTGTTGGGCTCGCCCCAGTCCATGCTCTTCGAGCAGTCGAACAGCACGGTGACATTGAGATCCTCCTCCTCCATGAAGAGCTTGAGTAGGAGCTGATCGAGCCGGGCGTAGATGTTCCAATCAAGAAACCGCAGATCGTCGCCGACGACGTAGTTGCGATAGTCGGCGAACTCGACGCTCTCGCCCTTGCGCTTGCTGCGGCGTTCGCCCTTCATCCGACCGACGAAGATCTTGCGCGAAAGGATCTCGAGCCGATCAAGCCGGGTCATGAACTCGGGTGAGAGGAGTTCGCCGTCGTCTTCAGTTTTTCGTGCCGGCGCGGTCGCCATAACAATCCCGAGCGTTCTTCAGTGCGTTTGTCGATACTTTTCGTCGTTAACTAACGGATGATAATCCGGCAACGGCGGAAAAAGTAGCGGCGGGCGCCCCGCCCGCCGTAGATAATGGACCAAGCTCAAATATCAACGAACGTCTTTGTAAACCGCCAATCCTCCCAACGCGTCGACAATCCCGCGCGAACGGGATTATCGACGATGTACGCCATGACGGCCTCGGCCGTCTCGGCTTTCCGGCAAACATGATCGTAGGCGGAACGCTGCCAGAGCGGCGGCAGGGCGCCGGCGTTGGCAAATGCCCTCGCTTGTGCTTCAGGTTCGGCTACTCGGGGCCTTGCGCGGTGCGCCGCATTCGGGACAGCGTTCGGGGCTGGCACGCAGGTCGTAGCCGCAATTCAAACAGAGTCCGCGCTTCACGCGTCTACGCCGGCGCCGCCAATACAGCAATGGCCAGAGAACGCCCGGCGCCAAGATCACCAACAGGACCACGTGGGGGACATGCACGTTCACATGCGTGAACGGCTCGCCATCCGCTAGAACTTTACGCTCCAGCTCCCACCGGAACGATCGACTGAAACCTTTGAACCATCGTCGACCACCGACCGCCTCCCTCGACGTAAAGAATCCAAGCGACGAAATCTCGCTTTCCCACCCCCGCCGAATCATTTCCACGTTGATCTCGTTCTCCAGCCGAGCCAACTGTAGCACACCAATCCCCGAGGCAACTCCAATAATCGCCCTTCTCCCGTCGTAGCACACCGCTTCAATGACGCGGGAGCTGCGTTCCCACAACACGGCGACCGTAGTGAATCCGAGCAACGAGAATATGAAGACTGTAAGTCGAATCGCTTTCCACATGCCGATTGAGCCGCCTCATACGTCCGTGCCTGCTCGCCCTCTACGTCGGGCACGGAGACCCGACGCTACATCACGCCGCCGCTTCGGCTGTTGTGCTTACCTTGTCGATGATGTCGTTGAGCACCTCGTCGGTGCTGAGGCCCTCGGCTTCACCCTCGAAATTCAGCAGCAAACGGTGGCGCAAGCCGGGCATGACGGCTTTCTTTACGTCGTCGAAGCTGGCGTTGTAGCGGCCGTCGAGCATGGCGTAGATCTTTGCCGACAAGGCGAGGGACTGCCCGCCGCGCGGGCTCGAACCCCAGCGGACGTACTTGTTGACCATGTCGGTGGCGAAGGCACCCTCGGGGTGCGTCGCGAGGACAATTCGGATGGCATAGTCCCGCACGTGCGGGGCGATGATCACGCGTTTGACCAGCTCCTGGCCGGCGATGATTGTCTCGCCGGTCATCACCGCCTGGATATCGGGTTTGTAACCGGTGGTTGTGCGCTCGATGATCGTGCTGAGTTCCTTACGATCCGAATAGCCGACCAGCAGCTTGAAGAAGAAGCGGTCGAGCTGGGCCTCGGGCAGCGGGTAGGTGCCCTCCTGCTCGATCGGGTTCTGCGTGGCCATCACGAAGAACGGCTCTTTCAGCCGATGCTGCACGCCGCCGGTGGTGACCGTGTGCTCCTGCATGGCTTCGAGCAGTGCGGATTGGGTTTTTGGGGTGGCGCGGTTGATTTCGTCGGCGAGGACCATCTGGGCGAACAGAGGGCCGCGCTGGAACTCGAAGTGCCGCCGGCCGGTCTGCGGGTCCTCGGTGATGATGTTGGTGCCGATGATGTCGGCGGGCATCAGGTCGGGGGTGAACTGGATGCGTGAGAAGTCGAGGCTGAGCGCGTCGGAAAGCGTACGGATCAGCAGCGTCTTGCCCAGCCCGGGAACGCCTTCGAGCAGCGCATGGCCGCCGGCGAAGAGACAAACCAGCACGCCCTCGACCACGTCTTCATGGCCGACGATCATCTTGCCGATCTCGTCTCGCAGGCCCTTGAACTGATCGCGGAATTCACCGACCTGCTGCCGTACCTGTGCCTCGTCACCGAGCGCCATCGCTACCTCCCAATCATTATTACCATTCATGAAGAGCCGCGAACCTGAAGTCCGCGCGGTGCCGCGCGGGCTTCAGGCCCGCGGCCCTTCGGATCCTGTCTGTCGCACAACGCGGATTCTAAGCGGAGCCGGCAAGCTTGTCGCGATCGGTAATCCATGCAGAAATCAGCGGATAGACCCGCTCGCACGCAACCGGGGCGTACTCGAAATCGCCATGCGCCAGGCCCTCGAAGTTGTGAAACGTCTTATCGGCCGAGCGGATGTTTTCGAAGAAGACTTCGCGGGTTACGTCGGCGTTGGCGATGCGGTCCTCGCCGCCGACGATGACCAGTGCCGGCAACTCGATGTGGTGGTAGTGCTCGGAATAGACGTGATCGGGGCTGCCCAGGCCGCTGAGAAACGCGCCGGACCGGACCGATTTCGCCATCTGCTTGAGCACCCCGATCTTCATGTGGTCGGCGGCGGCGAGCAGCCCGTGGGTGAAGGTCTCCGGGCGGAAGTTCCGGACGCCCTTGAAGCGTTCGGCAAACTTGCGGAGACCCCGCGCCAACGCACTGTCCATCCGCTCAAATGTGTCGGCAATCGGCTGAGGCAACGTTTTCCACCACGGGTCGGCGTCGCGCTTGGGGCGGATCCATTCGAGTCGCACCTCGCCGGTCGCCTCCAGGATGGCTTGCAGCCAACCCATGCGGGCGAGCATCTCGAACGAGTAGTTGAGATCGGTATCGGTTTGTCGCCACGCGGTCAGCAGATCGTGCCACTTCAGCTTGCCGGTGTCGTCGTAGAGTGATTTGGGCCAGCGCAGGGCGGCGGGGAACTCGACGAAAATAGCGCCGGCGACGCCTTGCCGGCGGCGCTTGGCGGCTTCCGCGTCCGCGACGATGCGCTCGGAATCGCCCCGGCCGACAAGCCGCGCGCCTTGCAGAAAGCCGGCGGTCGTCATCGCGCCCATGCTGTTGCCGATGATGAACGGCTTGCGCCCGGTGACGTTTGCAACATGTGTCGCCACCGCCGGCAGGTCGTAAAGGATGAAGTGGTCGACGCACCAGTCGTCCTGCCCGGGCGCGGGCCGGCTGAGCATGGTCGGGGCGCCGTGGCCGCGGAGGTTCATCAGCCAAATGTCGCAGCCGGACTCGTACAGGACGGTTGGCAGGCTCGTAAATGTATAGTCGGGACCCTCGATCCGCGGGATGTCCCACAGATCGGCATTGACGGCGAGGCCGTGAACAAAGACGACGGGCGTAGCACCGGGACGGCGTTTGCGTTTGCAGGCGATGCGGGCGCCGTCGGCTGTTTCGACGTATTCGATCGGGTCGGCGTCCGCGCCGGATTGTTGAGCCGACATCCTGGGCACCTCGGATTGAGCAGGTTTCAGCCGTGTCGTGATGAATCGTAGCCCGCGGCGGTTGTCGTGTCGAAACAAGGATGTACTCCTAAGACGCCGGGGGGAGTAGGATTTACCCTTCCCGAAGGACCGCGCGGACGGAAGTCCGCGGCTCTTCGAGTATTATTGCACTCTTCAAGTATTATCACGGTCTCGAATGAAACACTACCTATCAAATCAACCTAGACAGAACACTAGCTGGAATCCAACTCGGGGACAGGTTCCTCGGCGCTGGGTGCCACGGACAAGCGGCAGTTTGCTTGTCCGTGCTTCCAGCGATGCTTAGCACTGCTTAAGAGCAGTGGCACACCAGCCCATCAATCGATGGCAGACAGAACATTAGCTGGAATCCGACTCGGGGACAGATTCCTCGGCGCTGCGCTTCTCGGAATGACAGCGCACTCACGCAAATGGCGCCCGAATTGAGTCGGCCGCCGGAATGTGATATAATTTCTAGACTTTCTTGATATCGCCGCGGCGGCCGGCTACAATGGGAAAATGGTGACCCACACGAAACCGAACGGAGACCACGCCGATGACCGAAGTCGCCCAGGAATTGATGACGCCCCACGAAGCCGCCCGCTGGTTCCGTCGTTCCCCGTCGTGGCTGCGGCAACAAACCAAGCTGCTGCGCGTCGGGGGCCCCGGCGGCCAGCCTTTGTATCACGTACGCGTTTGCCGGGCGTACGTCCTGGGCCAACTCTGCGGATTGGATGAGGCCGAACTGCAATTGATACAGACGCAAGCCCTGGCGGCGGCGTGCGGGCTGGAGAAGGATTCGCGCTTCCTGACAACAACGGGAAATGCCGCGCCGCCGATCGGTTGCGTAGCCGAGTAGTACGGTCGGCACGCCCAATGTGGCAACGGCGTCTCGCCGGTGGATTCAGCCTATATGGGGCTTTTGGTGGATTGCTAACGGCCGTCGTCGTCGCGGTGGGCGACCTCGAGGGCGTTTCTCAGGTCGAGCGTTTTTTCGTAGAAGGCACGGCCGATGACGACGCCTTCGAGATTCAATTGTGCGAGTCGGCGGACGTCTTCGAGGTCGGTGACGCCGCCGGCCGCGACGACCGGGACGGCTGAGACAGCGCTAAAAGCGCGGATCGCGTCGATGTTCGGCCCGAGGAGCATGCCGTCGCGACCGATGTCGGTGTAGCAGATTGTCGCGAGGGGCCAGTTGGCGACCTCCTCGGCGAGCTCGATCGCGGTGCGCTCGGTGTCCTGTGTCCAGCCGTGGGTGGCGAGTTTTCCGAGCCGGGCGTCGACGCCGAGCGAAAGTCTGTTCAGGAACTCCCGCCGTTGGACGACATCTTTGAACCATTGCCAATCTTCGAGCGCGCGGGTGCCGATGATGACGCGCTGGGCGCCGGCGTCGAGGGCGGTTTGGATAGCGGCCCGGTCGCGCACACCGCCGCCGAACTCGATCCGCGCGCCGGTGGCGGCAATGCGGTTGAGGGCCTCGGTATTGACGAGTGAGCCGGTGCGAGCCCCTTCGAGGTCAACCACGTGCAGCCAGGTTGCGCCGGACTCACGAAAATCGTTGGCAACCTCGACCGGATCGCGCTCGTACTCGATCACACGATCATAGCGGCCCTGGACAAGGCGGACGCACTTGCCGCCGAGCAGATCGATTGCGGGGAGTATTTCCATGACGATCCCGATCGCTTGTACCGCGTGAGTATTACGACGACGACGGCAAATCCACGAAACGCGCGGCCGCGCGGGCTTCAAGTCCGAGGCTCTTCCGGCCACATGCTGCTAGAGTTTCGTTGCGTTCGCCTGTTATCAATCACCTGGTGCTTCGACGGCGATGATCTCAACGCGGCGATTGAGCGCCTTGTTGGTCTTGCTGTTGTTGGTCGCTTTGGGGCGATACTCACCCTGGCCGGCAACGAAGACGTCCTGCGGATCGAGGCCGAGTTTGTAGAATTCGCGCCCGACGGTCGCGGCCCGGTTCAGGCTCAGGTCGAGATTATCCGACCACAAGTGCTTGGTGACCTTGATCGGGTCGTTGTCGGTATGGCCGACGACCCAGATTTGCCGCTCGGGGAATTCGGACTGGATCGTTTCGGCGATCTCGCGAACCTTGTCGGCGCCGCCCTTCTTGAAGCTTGCCTTGCCGGCGTTGAACAAAATGTCGTCGGCGATGTCGATCCAGGCAATGCTGGTGGTGCCCTTCCAGCCGGGGGGCATTTCGCCCTGCATGGCGATCCCCTCGGCAAGCTGGCGCCGGGCCTCGTCGAGCTGCTGCTGTAGCGACAGCGCCATCTGGCGGGCCTGGTCGCCGCCGTTCAGGGCCGAGGCCAGCCGCGATTTGAGATCGCCCTGCTGGAACTGGAGGTCATCGACCTGCCGCTGCAACTCGGCGATCTGCATGTCTTTTCCACTCTCGCAGCCCGGCAGCATGACGACCGCCGTCAGGGCCAGGAGCACGCCTATCACATATGACATCCGTTTCATCGATTCCTCCCTTTCGCACAGATTGCTCAACCGCGCGGGCACAATGTCCACGCCGCCGACGGCCCACCGTGGCCTTGCCGGTCATTGAGCAGGATAGGACTGACGCGGCGTGGATGCAAGTGGGACGGCGCCGAGTTGACGAAAACTCGGCCGAAGACTAGTTTGCACCTGTTGGAACAGGCGGGGGAGGATTACGGGCAAAGCAGCCGCCCGGTGAGGATAATCCATGCCACAAAAAGTTGCATTGATTTGCGCGTTGCTGTCTCTGAGCATGTCGGCGGCGTTGGGTGAGGGAGACTACGTCGACAGTTCGGCGTTGCACGAGGCTGGGCTGGTGAAGTATTGGCAGTTGTCCCTCCCGCTCCAGCCGGGGCAGGAAATCGCCGACAGCTACCTGGTTGACGACCAGGTCTACACGGCGACGCGGGACGGGTACGTCTATGCGATCGACGCGCGGACCGGGACGATTCGCTGGGTCAAGCAAGTGACGACGGCGGGCTACCGGGTTAAACAGCCGTGCCATGACGGCAACATCATCATTTTCGTCCTGCCCTCGGTGTTTGTGCAGTATGACCGCTACAGCGGGCGGCCGATCCGAAGTATCGAGACGCGGTTTCCAACGGGCTCGGCGGCGATCAGCGACGGCTTCCGCTTCTATATTGGAGGGATCGACCAGAAAGTCTACGCGTTTTACCCGGATCAGGACTTCGAGATCTGGAAGTCCCGGGCCAACGGGCAGATCGTTTCGCGGCCGGCCCTGCTCGGCAAGCACCTATATTTCGCCGGCGACGACGGCAGCGTCTATGCCTGCGTCGCGAAGGACAAACAATTCTACTGGCGAGCACGACGCGTCGGCTCCATCACCGCCGACCTCGTGGTGGACGACAACGGCGTCTACGTCGCCAGCCGCGACCATTCGCTGTATTTGCTCGATCCGGCGTTTGGGGGCCTGCGTTGGCGGACACGCTTTTCCGGGCCGCTATACGAGCCGCCGATCATCACGCCCGAGGTCGTTTTCCAGTACTGCCCGGACGAAGGGCTGGCGGCGATTAATACCGGAACGGTCGGCGTGGAGCAACGCGTGCGATGGATACTGCCGCGCGGACGCAAGCTGTTGACAGTGGACGGAAAACGAGCGTACGTGTTATCGCGCGACGAGAGCATCCTGATCGCCGGGCTCGATGACGGGAAAATCCTACACGACGTGCCCGCGCCCGGCTTCACCATGCCGATGCCTTCGCCCGGCGTCGCGGCGCTCTATATGGCCTCGAGGGACGGACGGGTATTCTGCGCTCGCAAACGCGGCGTGCCGATCGTGCTGGCCGAAGATATACGCCGGGCGTTGCAGGGTCCAAAGAGCACCGAGGACGAGTCGGCCACGGCAGCCGAGGAGCAGGCCCCGGGCCTAGCAACGGAGGAAGACCATCTCAAGAGCAAGCGCCCCGGCCCGCCGATCGGCGGCAAGTCGAAGGTCAGCAAGGAGTATACCAGCGATTGAGGCGCATCAGGTTGGCAAGAGCTCTGGTCCTTGAAAGGTCAACACGTCGAGTCGCGGGTTGGCCCGAAGAGCCGCGGACTTCAGTCCGCACGGTGCGACGCCTTTTGAAGAGCCGCGGGCTTCAGTCCGCGCGGTGTGGCGCCTTTTGAAGAGCCGCGGACTTCAGTCCGCGCGGTGTGGCCGCGCACGCTAAAGCCTGCGGTTCTTCTATTTGAAGTGCGCCGGGGATGTGTCGAGCGTATCTCTCTATGTGTGGACACGATCATGTCTGACTCAACCAAGATTCGGCGAGCACTGATCAGCGTTTACGACAAGATCGGGATCGTCGATTTCGCCCGCGCGCTGCACGACGAGTTCGGAATCGAGATCATCTCGACCGGCGGAACGGCCAAGGCGCTAACCGACGCCGGCATTCCGGTGACGCTGGTCGAGGACGTCACCAGGTTTCCGGAGATGATGGACGGACGGGTCAAGACGCTGCACCCGAAGATCCACGCGGCAATTCTCGCCGACCGCGACAACCCCGAGCACGTGCACCAGCTTAAAAAGCAGGGCATCGAGCCGATCGACATGGTGGTTGTGAATCTGTACCCGTTCGAAAAGACCATCGCCCAGCCTGATTGCACGTTCGAGCAGGCGATCGAGATGATCGACATCGGCGGCCCATGCCTGCTCCGCGCCGCAGCGAAGAATCATCGGCATGTGTTGGTGCTCTCGAACTCCGCTCAATATAGGCGAACACTTCGCTATCTGCGGAATGACGAGAAAACACCCGGTCCGGACTGGCCGCTTTGGCTGATGACGAAAGCATTTCAAGCGACCGCCCCATACGACATCGCAATCCACAAGCACTTCGCGGAGCTGTATTGGGAAATCCCGTTTACGCCAATGGTCTTCTTGAGGTTAGGCCTATCGACCCCCACGCCCGGGAACGAATTGCGCTATGGCGAGAATCCTCATCAGCGTGCGAGCGTCTATGGCGTTACCGGTGTACGTGGCGGTGTAGTCCATGCACGCGTTTTCGGTAACGAAGACCTGTTCTCCTTCAACAACTACGCGGACGCGAGCGCGGCGATGGAGTTGTGCGCGGAACTGACGCGGGCACAGTGCGGAGGACCGGGCGGACTGAAGTCCGCGGCTCTTTACGAGGGACGTGGTTCGAACGAAGAAGAGCCTCGGGCTTCAGCCCGTCCGGTCTCACGCGACGAGGGACTTTCCACCCCAACCCACGCAGCACCCCCCAACGAAGAGCCTTGGGCTTCAGCCCGTCCGGTTCCCCGACCGGAGCAAGCTTCGCTGCTCGCAAGCGTCTTCCAGGAGCCCGACCGCAACAGCCCCGCGTGGCTGCTGACCTGGACGACCTACGGCTCCTGGCTACCCGGAGACAAACGAGGCTTCGTAAGCCGGCGCCCGACCGATTCCGGCGGAAGCGCCGTCAGAAACATCCCGGGAACCCCGTACGACGCCGATCAGGAGGACGCCGAGGACGCCGCCAAGGAGCGGATGAAAGGCACGCCGGTATCGCTGACTGAGGCCGAGGCGCAGACCGCCCTCGAGGCGTTCGTGGAAGCGGCAAACACACACGGCATCGCGCTCATCGCGGTCAGCATCATGTCTGACCACGTGCATCTGTTGTGTCAAGGCGAACAGGACGGAACGAAGCTGATGCAGCTCTTCAAGGGCGTGTCCGCGCGACGCATGAGCCAGGCGCACGCGCTGCCCGACGCGCCGCGCTGGTGGACGACATCCGGATCGCGGCGCTATATCCAGAAAGGAAGCGATCCGTCGTCCGCGGTGGAGTATATTTGCGAACAGAAAGGCGCACTGTGCAATTGCTGGTTCGGGGAGCTATCGCGGATTGGGACGAGCCAAGGTCGAATGACCGGGCAGGCTGAAGCCCGCGGTTCTTCGGGCACTCCTACGACCGAACAAACCGAGACGCGGGACGTTTCACACACGAGAAAGACCGGGCGGACTGAAGTCCGCGGCTCTTCTTCGAAGAGCGGGAGCTGTGCCGTGTGCTTCATCAAGCACACCAACGCCTGTGGAGCGGCTATCGGTACCGATCCGACCGAAACCTATCGCAAGGCGTACCTGGGCGATCCCAACGCCGCCATGGGCGGGATTCTGGCGGTCAACTTCAACGTTGACGCCGAATTCGCGGCCACCGTCATGGAGACTTACCAGCGCTGGGGCAAGCCGCTCAGAGAGGCTGGGCATCCGGCCGCGCCCGGAGCGTTCTTTATCGAGGTCTGGCTGGCACCGAGCTTCGACGAAAAAGCCGTGCGAATCATCCGCGGAGAAGCCGAGGGCAAGCCTCAGAAGGCATGGGGCAAACGCGTCCGCCTGCTTGAGGTCGGCGATATGAGCACCGAACCCGACGCGAGCGAGATGGACATCAAACGGATCGCCGGTGGCGTGCTGATGCAGGGGCGCGATCTGGTCGGTCTGAACGAAGACGAATGGAAAGTCGTCACGGAACGTCAGCCGACCGAAGCAGAGACGGCCGATCTGCGGCTGGCGTGGCTGATCTGCAAGCACACCAAGAGCAACGCGATCACGGTCTGCAAGGACGGGATGTTGCTCGGCAACGGGGCCGGGCAGATGAGCCGAGTGATGAGTTGCCGAATCGCAACTTGGCTGGCGAAGGAGAATGGGCACGAAAAGATGCTGAAGGGAGCAGTCGCGGCTTCGGACGCCTTCTTCCCCTTCCGCGACGGGCCGGACATTCTGGCCGACGCCGGTGTAACGGCGCTGATCCAGCCCGGCGGCAGCAAGCGAGATGAAGACACGATCGCCGCCTGCAACGAACGCGGCATCGCGATGATCTTCACCGGTACGCGACACTTCAAACATTGAATCGATTGGGGATTGACGATTGCGGATTGGGGATTTAGCGCGGGTCCGCGGCTCTTCGGGAACCACGACAATCCCTTTAGAAATATTCCTTAACGTACTCTTCCAGTTTGTGTTTGGATTCTTTCTCGATTTGTCGAACGCGTTCGCGCGTCAGGCCGACGGCTTTGCCGATCTGTTTGAGCGTCATGCGCTTGCCGTTGGTCAGACCGTAACGCATCTTGAGGACGCGGGCCTCGCGGTCGGTGATGCGCGAAAGCATTTTTGAGACAAAGTCGGCGTCGGACTTGCTGAAGACGGCGTCGTGGGGCTGGGGCGTACGTGTGTCCGGCAGCGTATCGGTGACCGAGGTGCCGTCGTCCGCGGGGGTGGACTGGGTCGGGCAGGTGCAGGCGCGGATGGCTTGCGAGATCGCCGAGGCTTTCCGTGGGGAAATATCCATATGCTCGGCCAGCTCATCGATGGAGGGCGGCCGGCCCAGCTCTTCCTCGAGCTCCCGCAACGCCAGTCGCATATGCCCGATCTGCTCCATTAGGTAGCTCGGGATGTGGATCATCTGAGTGGCGTTCTGAACGGCGCGGCGGATAGCCTGGTCGATCCAGTAGCTGGCATAGGTGCTGAAGCGCGAGCCGACGGTCGGGTCGAAACGGTCGACGGCGTTCATCAATCCAACGTTACCCTCCTCGACAAGGTCTTCCATCGGCAGGCCGCGGTTGCGAAAGTTCTTGGCGACGCTGATGACCAGCCGAAGGTTGGAATGGACCATTTGATTGCGTGCTTCGGCGGCGCGGCGTTGGATCCGCTCGTGTTCGCGCAGGTCGATCTCGCCGTTGGCAAGGCGTTCCTCGGCTTTGCCGATGGCCTGGATTTTCCCGCCGAGGTCGCACTCCTGCTCGGGGGTGAGTAGATCGTATTGTTTGATCGCCTTGAGGTAATCACCCAACGCGGAATCGAGTTTAGAGGCCATACGTTTGAATCCCCACAAGCGACGGTAATCGGATCAAGACAAACCTGGATTTAACCGTCAGCGGCGGATACATCCCACCTATTTTATCGTTTTATAGAATACCCATGTTGACTATTCCCGCACTATAGCGAAGGCGAGCGGGCAAAGCCAGCCTTTATCAGGCATACGCCCGGTATCATGTGTTCCGGGTGTGCTAACGAAGAAGTCTTGCTTTTTTACCGGTCCGGGTGCTCGGGGGGAAGTGCGTCTACGTGGCGAAGCACCTGCCTGACAAGGCCACGGGGCAAGCCGACAACGTTGGAGAAGCTGCCCTCGACGCGTTCGACGAGCCGATCGCCGACGTTTTGGATACCGTAGGCACCGGCTTTGCCACGCCAGTCGTTGCTGTCGAGATAGGCCTGGAGCTGTGCGGGATCGTCACGCATCCAGACCGTGGTGACCTCGTGCCGAAGAATTCGATGGACATCATCGGCGTGGCTAAGGACACAAACCCCTGTAATAACTTCGGTTGCGCGCCCGGCCTGGAGTTCGAGCATGCGGCGGGCGTCGTGGACGTCGCGCGGCTTGCCGAGCAACTCGCCGACGCAGACCACGATTGTGTCGGCACCGAGGACCCAGCGACCCGGATAGAGCTCCGCGACGGCACGAGCCTTGAAGTAGGCCAAAGCCTCGGCCCAGGTGCCGGGCGTGAGCTCCCGTGGTTTGTGCCACGGCTCCGGGAGCGGGCACGGATGCACATCGAAGCGCAATCCCAGTTCGGCCAACAGCTTCCGGCGCCGGGGACTGGCGGAAGCAAGAACCAGGGGCTTATCCAACACAAACACGACCCTCGGGCAACAACTAGTGCGTTTTCACTTTCTCTGTAGCGGCCGACGTAGGCTCGCGAACGGCTATCGACAATCTACGTCGGCCGCGGGGGGCCAACGCTTCTATCATACGGCCAAGAAGACGCCGTCGGTGGCCGCGGCTCGAATATGGCACCTGAGTGTATATACTACGAACTCCCCATAACGGATGCGTGCTATCGGGCGCGCGACACGGTAATGGATTCTTCTTGCAATGAAAGGATATTCGCATGCCTGAGGGCGAGTTCACGTACCGCACGGCCGCCGAGGAAACCTGGCGGATTTTTCGGATAATTTCCGAGTTCGTCGAAGGTGTCGAAGAAATGACGCGGATCGGGCCGGCAGTGTCGATCTTCGGCTCGTCGCGCACGCCGCCGGACGATCCGTATTACCAGAAGGCGACGGAAATAGCCGCGAAACTTGCGCAGCGCGGGTTCGCGATCATCACGGGCGGCGGCCCGGGGATCATGGAAGCGGCCAACAAGGGCGCGTATGAGGCGGGAGGCACCAGCGTGGGGCTGAATATCGCGCTGCCGCTCGAACAGGTCCCGAACTCGTACCAGAACGTCACGTTGGATTTCCATTATTTCTTCGCCCGCAAGGTGATGCTCGTGAAGTACGCGTCGGCGTTCATCTGTTTCCCGGGCGGGTTCGGAACGATGGACGAGTTCTTCGAATCAATGACGCTGATGCAGACCGGCAAGACCGATCCGATGAAGGTCATCCTGATCGGCGAGTCGTTCTGGGGACCGTTGGTCGAGTGGATCCGGGAGACGATGCTGGCCGAGCGAGAGGCGATCTCCCCAAGCGATCTCGACTTGTTCAGCGTCACCGATGATCTGGACGAGGCGGTCGAGCAGATTTGCAGCCACCACAAAGCGACGGAGACAGCGGCAAAAGCGGCGCGGCGCATGACGGCCGAGGGCACGGTCTACGGAGTACCGCCGCGCATATCACGTATACAGCACGGCAAGCAGAGCTGAGGGCGCGTGCACGCAGCGGCCCAATTCATCGAGTACGCATTCGGATCAATCCATGCGCCCCGGAACAAGCCGAGCCGGGCTGTCCTCGGCCCGGACGTATGGCGTGGGCCCTGTATCGTCCGCCCCCCGTGGCGGACGTCGGGTAGTGAAAGATTTCCACATTCTACGGCCGGCACTGAGACCGGCCGCTACACTTTGATAAAAATTACTCTAGTGCTCCGTCACAGCTCAAGGATTCCGGAACGCGTACGGGCTCCGCCTGCGCCAGCGACTCCGGCGGTAACATTGCCATCAGATCGTATTCTTCCGGCGGCGCCGCAAGCTCCGCGTCCTGCTCGCTGCTGGCTTTGAGGAACATGTCCAGCCACCAGAATACGTCGTACTTGCGGACTCCTTGCCGCAAACCGCGCATCCGCGTTCGCTGTTCTTTTTTGCCCATCAGGAAGGCGTTGTAGATCGCGTCCGCCATCCCTTCCACATCATGCGGATTCACCAACAGGGCTCCGCGGTGCATCGTGGCGGCCGTCCCGGCAAATTCGCTCAGGATCAGCACCCCGTCGTTTTCGATTCGGCAGGCGCAGTACTCCTTGGCGACCAGGTTCATCCCGTCACGCAGGGGGGTAACCGACATGATGTCCGCGGCGCGATAGAACGCCGTCAGATCTGTCCGGTCGAGGTTGCGAAAGATGTAATGAATCGGGATCCAGCCGGGAACGGTGAATTGGCCATTGACCTCACTGACGAGCATCTCGATCTCGGCCTTGAGATCCTGATACTCGTCGATCGCGGTCCGGCTCGGCACGACGACCTGCACCAGCGTCATGTGCTCGCGCAGCTCCGGGTAGCGCTCGAACGCGTGGCCGAGCGCCTTGAGCCGTTCCGGGATGCCCTTGGTGTAGTCGAGCCGGTCGACGCCGAGCATCAGTGTGCGCCCCGGATATGTCTGGCGTAAGTGCAGCGTTTGCTCAGTCGTTTCCGCGCTGGCCGCCTTGTCGGCAAACTCGTCGAAATCGATGCTGATCGGGAAGACGCCGATCCGCACCTTGCGTTGCGGGGTCTTGGTGGTGAGCACTCGGCCGCGACCGCGCACCGAGATCCCCGGCATCACCGAGCTGATGCACTGGGTGAAGTTCCGCCGGTAGTTCTGCGTCTGGAAACCGAGCACGTCGAATTCGAGCAAGGCCTGCAAGACGTCGAAGCGCCAAGGCATCTTCAGAAAGATTTCCGGCGGCGGGAAGGGAATGTGCAGGAAGAAACCGATCTTCTGCTGCAAGCCCACCTCGCGCAGCTCTTTCGCGACGTGCATCAGGTGATAATCGTGCACCCAGATGAAGTCGCCGCGGTCGACGTTTTCCTTAATGATCCGGGCAAACTTACAATTCACCGCTTGATATGTTTTCCAATAGGCCGGATCGAAATTGCACCGCGTATGCAGCCCGTGGAACAGCGGCCAGACGATTTCATTCGAGAATCCATAGTAAAATTTATCACGCTCGTCGGTTGTCAGTTTCACCGGCGCAAAGTCGAAGCCCGCCGGCTCGCCCGCCGCCGTCACCATCCCGGCAAGATCGAGACCGCCTTCCTCCCCCCCCCCGGGCCAGCCGATCCACAAGCCCCCGCGTTGGCGCAGCACGGGCGTCAACGCCGTAACCAGCCCTCCCGAACCCGGCCGCGAGCACCACCGCCCATCAGACTGTTCGATTACTACTGGAAGCCGATTCGACACCACCAGCAAACGCGCACTCATGTCACTCACCTTCCCTGTCGGCCACCATCCAGGCATTGAGAAAGCCGGCCCATTCCTCCGGCGGTCGCAGCCACAACTCCGCTGCCGTCTCACGATACTCGGGCCGAACCAGGATGCTCAAACCGCGCCCGGACAATGTCTTAAATGCGTCCTCATCCGTGTAATCGTCACCCGCGTAGGCCACGACGGCGTTGTGCGGCAGCTCGCGCAGGATTTGCGCCACCGCGTATCCTTTGTCCCGGCCTGCCGCTTGTAGTTCCAATCCTCCGTCAAATTCGTGCAATTCGACTTCAGGTTCACGCGCCAGGGGTTCCCACGCCGCCCGCACACGCGCTCGGAGTCGTGTAATCGAATCCTCGTCCAGCCCGCGCCAATGGAGTGCGATGCTCGCCGGTTTGCGTTCGCAGCGACCATTCAACCCCGCCGACTGCATCCAGCGACCGGCCTGTTCCAACGCACGTGTCACCGTCGGAGTCAGCTCAGGCTCGCAATACTCCCCGTTCGGCAACTGGCGCTCCCAGCCGTGACAGCCCCACAACTCCGGGAGCGGATCGAGTTGAAGCAGGGGGATCAGGTCGCGCAGCGCCCGTCCGCTGATCACCACCACGCGGGTTCGTCCGGAGCGGCAGATTCCCTCCAAGGAGTTACACAGCGAGGGATCCACCACGGCCTGATCGCGCTCGACACGAAACGGCGCCAGCGTGCCGTCATAATCGAGCAGCAACGCGCGCGGTCGCGAACCGGCGATCTCCTTGAAGAATCGCATCCATTCAAAATCCGTTTTTCTCGTTCTCATTGCTCCGGTATGCCACTGGCGCTTGCGAAAGGCCCTGTAATATAATACCTGAAAATGACGACACTGGCAAATGAACGCCAGGTCGAATTAGCGAAACACCATGGCTTTTGTTCACGTAAATGCCGGAGGTAAGGGAGTTTGTGCGCTTGGAAAGCCTGTGTGACGATGTGGGCGCAGCAGAGAAGCCGACGTTGCGTCGGCTTCGTCCTGCCGCCCTGGGGCGGCATAGATTGTTGTACCAGGCGCTCCCCGCGGGGCGCGCCTGGCGAAGAGCAGACTAACCCTGGCTCGACTAGTACGTGTTGTACGCCTTGCCGTTCTGGTCCGTCACATTTGTGTTCGCGATGAACACGCCGGTGTTCGGATTGTAGATCCAACCACCGTTATCAGCCGCCACCGTCGGCGGACTGTTGACGGCATCGAACGCGACGGTGGTCGGGTTGGTCTGGTCGCCGACCGGGCAGGGCGGAATCGCCATCAGGTACGGGCCGTACGGGTGGGCGGCATCCTTGGTGGCAACGACGCCGCCGGAAGCGTCGGAGTACTGTGTAAGCTGCCCGAGGAAACCGGCCTGCGTCGGATACGAGCTGCTGTGCTCGGCCGAGTAGAGGTTGATGGCGTTGCGGATGATGGCCAGATTGCCGGCCAGGGCCGAGTCTCCCGCACCGGCGGTGCCCCGACTGAGCCGCGGAATCGCCATCGCGGCGATGATGCCGATAATCACAATCACCACCACCAATTCGACCAGCGAAAACGCTGCACTACGACTTCTGCTGTTGGTTTTCATGGGCTGCTCTCCAGTACAACAATCGTTATCCTAAGGAATCCGGCCGCCAACGACCTGTTAACTATATTGGCACCGGTCTTTCCGACATTCTTTCATCGTCAATCCGCAATCCCGGCTTTAGTACTGACGATTGCCTAATGTCAATTGTATCCGTCACTATTTTCCCACAGCCGCCACACTGAGGACCACACGCATCCGACCCCGTTGGAAAACCACGAAATCATGTCGAATTTCGACCAGCCGATAACCATCGAGCTCCGCGCCGCGGCGCAGGAGGAGGTCGTCGACCAGGGCCAACGGGATGCGGCCGGTCAGGACCCCCTGCAATGTGTGTTGGGCCTCGAACGGCGGGGGCGGCTCGGCCGCGGGCTGCTCGCGCGGCTCCGATTTCCTCATCTCCGTGGAAACGGGGGGGTTCAGGACGATTGCCATCGCGGGTGTTGGGACGAACAGATCGCGGCTGATGTGTTCAAAGGGCAAAGCGGCTCGGATGTTCCGATGGCTGTGTAACGATTCGACTAAGGCGTCAATATCGACCGGATCGAGGGGCAACTCGACCGCCGCAGAGATCGGGGACGAAGATGCCGCACTCGCCGGGCTCGGCTCCGGGTTTCCGGTCAGCATGTCGATCCCCCACATGATCGCGACCAAACCGAAGACACCGCCGAATAGCTTTTGCCGTGGGGAAAACGATTTCATGGCCGCCCCCCCGTGTCTCCGACCGGCTGATCCTTCAACATGTAGAGCCGCAGCGTCCAGGACAACTCGCAGATCGCATAGGTGGAGCCGCGGGCGCTCTTGATCGAGAACTCTTGCAGCGAGTAGTACGGAATCTCCCGGGACAAGAGATCGAGCAGGCGCGCGAAGCTGAGACTGGTGCCCCTCCCGGAGAACTCGATGTCGCCGGTCAGGTAACCGTCGGCCTGCCGCGCCGGTTGCGGCAACACCTGGGTGATCTGCAAGTTACACTCGATTGCCAGGCTCGCGACACGTTGTAGAAACGGGGTGAGGGCGTCGGTCTTCGGGGCTGCGCGGGTCCGGTCGATGACACCGCTTTGCAACATGTCGATTTCGGTGTTGACCAAGCGCAGGCGTTCGTTGGTTTGCTCCATCTTGGCTTCGGCGGCGGCGATTTCCGCGGAAAGAGCGCGGTATTCCGCGGTGTTGGCGCTGGCCGGATAAGCCACCCCGAAACCCGCGGCCAGCGCGATGACGATGAGTGCGGCAAAGCCGATCACGTCCACATCGTAAATCGCGCAAGGCTTGCGGCAGAGGATCATGGCGCACCCTCCATCCGCCGACACTCGAGGTGGAACGTGAGCGCGACGCCCGTACGATACGGTTCGCGCGCGGTGCGCAGCAGCTCGACTTGCTCCCACCGCGGCACGTTTTGCAGCGCGTCGATCAATCGCGTGAGTTCATCGTGGTTGACGGCGCAGCCGCGCATCTGAACGGTCACTGGATTGCGGATGGGAGTCGTGTCGCGGGTGGCCGTCTTTTGCGTCCCGGCCCGCGATGCCTCGGCCGGAGACCTGGCTGGACGGCGTGTGTCGCCGGGCGACGGGGTCCGGATTTCGGTTAATACCACCCCCTCGGGAGCCAGGCTGGTCAACGTGAGCAATTGCCCAGGGAGGGTTTGCTCTTGATGCAGGGCGGTCAAGGCCCGGGCCCGCTCGGCCAGCTTGTTACGGGCAACGGTGACGAACATCAACCGACGATCGAGCTCGGTCTGCTGGATCTGTACGCTGCTGAACTCGCGGCTGAGCCGACCGATGGCCCGATCGGTCGCGCGGAGTGCCACCCAGGTACCGGCCACAAGCAACCCCGCGGACAGCAACACGACCACCCACGCGTTTCGGCGGTTGGTACGTCGCCGAACGTTGTGACATGAATCCGGTAGCAGGTTAACCGCGCAATTCATTGAGCCTCCAGGTCGAGGATCGCGCCGCCGATCACGGCCGCCTCCTCCGGCTGGATGGTGGTGTTGACCAGGGGGCGTTCCCACGGCGTCGGCGGCAATTCAACGGGTAGCGCGGGCGTCTCGCCCGCGGCTAAACCGGATGTGGCACCGGCGCCCCGCCGTTGGTTGGATAGCAGGTCGACCGGCATGTCCAGTTGGAGTTCGAGGTATTCGGCGAAACCGCGCAGGTTCGCGCCGCCGCCGGCGAGCAGCAGCCGGGTGACGTTGACGTCGGAGAAGTTCTGCAGCACATATGCCAGGCAGCGGTTGATCTCGTACACCAGGTTATCCAACGGCTCGCGCAGCAAGCCGAAAACGACGCCGGGAATATCCTGGGCGTTCATCAACTCGCTGGGGACGGGGTCTGGCTGCGACGCACGAATTCCGCGCTCGGTCGGCTGAATGCCATGTGTGCGCTTGATCTGTTCGGCGCTCGCGTGGTTGACTTCGAAGGCGTCCGCCAGACGATGGGTCCATTGATCGGACGAGGCGGACAGCGAACGGATATACGTCGGCACCCGTCCCAGAACCACCGTGAACGTCGTGGAGTGGAAACCGAGGTCGAGGATGCCCCATAATTCGTTCTCCTCCGGCGACCATATCCGACCGGCGATGTGCACCAACGCGCAGGGTGAGACGTCGATGCGTCGCAGACGCAACCGCTCGCGCGCGAATACGTCGTGCCAGGCGATCGCACGTTCGATCGGCAGCGCGACCGCCATCACGTTCAGACCCTGCTGATGCCTGGGCGGCAACTGCCAATAACGCACTTCCAACTCGTGTGCTTCAGTGCGCATTTCGCGCGCCACTTCCCACGCCAGCGCCTCGCGGACGCGCTTCGGGGATTGCGCCAAGGCCTTCTTCGGCAGCCGCAGGGCGCAAAATCGTACATTGGGCGGGGAGAGTACGAGCCCGATGTCGCTCCCGGAAAAACTGCCCTGACCGGCGAGCCGCGCCAGCCGCGAGTAATCGGGCTGCGGCAGCTCGCCGTCGGCCGGCCGCTGGCTCGGCAAAAGCTCAAGCCGCAACGCATCGCGTCTCACCAGATGGGATCCGCGGGCCGTCGCCTGGAAGGCGCGGATGCCGGCTGATCCCACGTCGAAGGTGATTACCGAGTTGCGCGAGCGGAACCGGGAAAACATTTCGCAGGCACTCCGGGCCGATTACCGGCCGCTTCAGGCTCCCGCCATCGCCAAATCGAACAACGGGATGAACAGCGACATCGCGACCACCCCCACGAACAGCCCCATCACACACAGCAGAGTCGGCTCGGCGATCCGGGTCAGTCCCGTGACGAGTTGGGAGTTGTCGTCGTCGATCCACTTGGAAACAAAATCGACCGCGTCCGCCAGACGACCGTTTTCCTCGCCGGTGCGGATGGCGGAAGCGACGACCGGCTCGACCAGACTCGAGTCGGCCAGCGTCCGCCCGATCGAGCCGCCGCCCGCGATGGCTTCTTCCACATCATTCACCAGCCCGATGAAGACGACGTTGGTGAGGGCCGACTTCGAATGCTGGATGGTTTCGAGCAGGGGCACGTGGCTGCGGAGCAATGCCGCCCAGATCCGCAGGACGCGCGCGAAGATCAGACGGGAGGCAATTCGGCCGATTATCGGAATTTTCAGCAGAACAACATCGAATTGCCGGCGGAAGCTCGACACTCGGAATATGACCACTAAGCTTACGATAAGCGCGATCAGCACTCCCAAACCCACCGGCCACCACTGCCGCGCGTATTCCGAGAAAATGAACATTATTTGCGTAGTCGGCGGCAACGGTGAGTTGAGGTTGTCGAAGAGGCCTTTGAAACGCGGCACCACAAAGCCAAGTATCACGCAGGCCACGCCTATACATAACACGCTCAGAATGCTCGGGTAGAGCAGGGCCCCAATGATGGTTTTGCGCACGTGTCGCTGGCGGGTGGTCATCTCGTTGAGACGATCGAAGGCCTCCGGCAACGAGGCGGTGGCTTCGCCGGCGGAAACCATCGAGCAAAAAACCGGTTTAAAAACGTCGGGCCGCTCGTTGAACGCCTCGGTGAGCGTGCCGCCTTCCTCGACGTGCTGGCGGACATTGCGAACCAGATTGGCGAACGAGGGTTTTGAGGCTTGCCGCTCGATGGCCTCCAGAGCCGGCACGAGGGCCGAGCCGGCCTCGAGCAGCATTTTCAACTGCTGGGTGAACAGGACCAGATCGCCCGAGCCTGAGCCGCGCGAGCGTTGCTTCAAGATCGATGGCTTGGTGTCCCCCTCGCGGACCGCGTCGAGCCGAAGCATCATGAGTCCCTTGGCGCGGAGGGATTCGGCGGCTTCGGCAGAGGAGGCGGCCTCGACGAGGTCGTTGACCACCCGGCCATTGTTCGTCATGGCTTCGTAGGCGAATTGCACGGTTGATTCCTTTCTCGGCTCCGCCCGTGACTGCTACGAATGGCCGGTTGTAAACCGGTCCCGCAATTCTTATGTACTCGCCGCTGCCGTTGTTTTCATCTGTACCTCGGCGCGGGTTCGGTCTTCGGATTCGGCGTGCGTGACGCGCAGGACCTCTTCGAGCGTCGACTCGCCGGCCTCGACCAGACGTAGTCCGATCTCGCGCAGCGGCCGCCATCCATACTGGCGCACGAAGGCTTTGAGGGCCTCCTCGTCATCGACGGTGTGGAGGAATTGCCGGACGGCGTCGGTCACCTCGAGAATTTCATAAATTCCTTTTCGCCCGCGGTAACCGCTGTCGTGGCACTTGGCACAGCCTTCACCTTTATAGAAGACACGATTCATGTCCCCATGCCAGCCGGCGTCGGTCAGGGCGGCGTCGGAGGGGTAATAGGAAGTCCGACAGTGGGGACAGATCGTCCGAGCCAGACGTTGGGCAACCACGCCGTTGAAGGCCGACGCGAGCAGGTACGGTTCGATTCCCATGTCGACCAGGCGGATGAATGAGGCCGGGGCGTTGTTGGTGTGCAAAGTTGACAGGACCAGGTGGCCGGTGAGGGCGGCCTGGATCGCGACCCGTGCGGTTTCGGTATCGCGAATCTCGCCGACCATAATCACGTCGGGATCCTGTCGCAGGATCGATCGCAGGGCGCGGGCGAAGGTCAACCCGATCGCATCGCTCACTTGAATCTGATTGATTTCGTCGAGCTGGTACTCGACGGGGTCTTCGATCGTGATGATGTTCCGCTCCGGCGACGAGAGCAGATCGATGACAGAGTAGAGCGTGGTGGTCTTGCCGCTGCCGGTCGGGCCGGTGACCAGGGCGATCCCGTAGGCCCTGGCGAAGATTCGATGGAACATCGGCAGTTGCGCGGTATCCAGGCCGAGCTCTTCGAGGGTGACGGTCAAGTTACTCTTGTCGAGAATCCGCATCACGACTTTTTCGCCGAGCAGGGTCGGCATGGAGGAGACGCGCAGGTCGATCTCGCGTCCCTCGGCGACGACGTGCACGCGGCCTTCCTGAGGCAAGCGGCGCTCGGCGATGTCCATCTTTCCGATAACTTTGACGCGGGAGATGATCGCGGTGTGCATCCCCGCCGGGGCCGACATCAGCTCGCACAGCCGCCCGTCGATCCGGTAGCGGATACGGGTGGCTTTCTTGGTCGGCTCGATGTGGATGTCGCTGGCGCCGTCGCGGATCGCGGTCAGCACGGCCAGATTGACGAGGTTGATGATCGGGCTGCCCTCGATCATCCGGCCGAGCTCTTGGGCCGTATCGTCGTCCATCGACTCGCGCTCGACGACCTCGACATCGCTCTCGGTCAGGTTGACGAGGAAGGAATCAACGTCGACCTGCTCGCCGAGGTATTTCTCCTGGAACTCGACGATGTTGTTCTCGAGCGCGAGGACGGGGTTGATCTCGCAGCCGGTCAGCAAGCTCAGTCGGTCGATGGTCGGAAGCGATTGCGGTTCGGCCATCGCGACGGTCAGTGTGCCCCCGACCTTGAACATCGGCAAAGCCTTCAGCCGTGCCGCTTCCTCGCGCTCCAACAGTCGGGCAACGTTCGGATCGATCAGGCCGTGCCGCAGTTGGCAACCCTTGACGTTCAGTTGTTTGGCGAGCGCGGAGATCAGCGCGTTGTGGGAGAGCAGCTTCAGATCGATCAGCAGTTCGCCGAGCCGTTTGTTATCGCCGTGCTGGTGTTTGAGGGCGCGCAGCAGGTCGTCTTCGCTGACGAGGCCCTCGGCGATCAACATCTCTCCCAGTTTATTGGTACGTGTCAGTTTCATCGTTTATAACTTCGAATGGCACTCTCAACGGTGTCGAACACGGTCAGTTGTGGCAAAACGTCGGTCAGGTCGAGCGCTTCACGACTCGTTTCGCCGAGCAGTGCCAGCCGGGGCCGGGCGGAGGCGGCTTGTTGCCCGGTGCACAATTCCAACAGCGCGTTGATACCGCTGCTGTCGAGATAGGGCACGTCGCTCATATCCAGCACGACTCGTCCACTCTTCTGGTCGATCGACAGGGTTAACGTCTGACGAAAGCCCTCCACGTCATCACCCGCCAGCGGCCCATGCGGGACCAGGACGGATACGCTGCCATGGAGATGCGTATCCACTTTCATGGCGCCGTCCTCTGCTGCTGTACCGAATGTTCCGTCTGTTCATCGGTCGGTGACGCGCTCTCCGGTTTTGCGGGCGGGAGATCGCAGTACAGCGCGATATTTTGCTCGCGGGCCAACTCGACCGCGTCGAACGCGGAGACCAGTAACTTCTCCAACGGCTGTTTGTGGAAGCCGCTCCCGATCAGCCCGACGCGCACGCGCAGCTCGGCGCCCACGCCGCCGAATTGCGTGATTTGCTTGTGGGCGGTGTCCTGGATCTTTGCCGCGATCAGCCGACCGAGACTGCTGTCCAGCCGGCGCAGGAGCAATACGAACCGCTCGTCGGAAAAGCGGCCGATGATGTCGTCGGTGCGAATGCGGCGTTTGATCAGGTGTCCGATGTTTTCCACCAGCGCGTCGCGATCGCTCCAGCGACCTTCGTCGTCGAGCCGACGCAGTCCCTCCAGGGCCAGGGCGATGACGACCACGGGTTCGTTCTCCGCGTACGAGTCGGCCAGGGCCCGGGTGGCCAGCTCGAAGAAGTCGCCGCGCGTCAGTAATCCGGAAGCCTTGTCGGTCTTGTCGGCAACGCGAAGTTGTTCGATGACGGCGACGTGTTTCCAGAAGGCTGTAATCAGAACGGAGAGCTCCTGTCGCCGATCACGGTCGAGCGGTGTCGACGAGGGGAGTTTGCCGACCGCCACCAGACCGGCCGGCCGGCCGTTCTGGCGAATCGGAAAAACCCACTCCCAGGATTCGTCGGCATCTTCCGCCAGTTGATCGATCAGCTCGCCGTGCGCCGGATCGGCGGCAAAGAACTCCCGGCCGACGGTGGCAACGTGTCCGAGAATCCCGCTGCGGGCACACTTCCCCTCGTTCGCCTTTTCCGACTGGGACAGGCTGCAAAGCTGCTCATCGCCGGACAACACCTGGTAACAGCGCACGCGGATCGCACCTAGCTGTTCCGTTAGCATCTCGCGTACCAACTGATCGAACGAATTCCACGGGCTCGTGTCGGGAAGCTGCTCCTCGCACCACGCCAGGAAGCTGCTTGTCATGTGCCGAAGAGCGTTGTTGTGCTCTGAAATCATGCTCTTTTCACGCCGGACGCCATCGGAAGTTTCTCTACCGATGTCAGCACGTTGAATCGCTTTGGCCTCCTCCAATCGAGCGCGGGGGTGATACGCCATGCTCAACCAGATCCCGGTCGCGGTGACGAGATAGCCCGCGAGCGCGCCGCCGAGCAACATCAGGTTGTCAAGCGACAACTCCGGCTCATACACCATCAGCAAATGATGGATGGCCAGAACGGTCAATCCGCCGCAGGTCAACCAAAGACCGACTCTTGCCGGCAATTTACGCTGTGGCATCGGCCATCTCTCTTTCAGAGGAAAACAAGGCCGCAAACTCCTCGGGGTGTTCCGCGCGGAAAGCCGGCAGCAATTCGAGGAACACGGCGGCGACCTCGGCGTCGAGTTTCGTGCCGGCCTCTTTGCGAAGGATGTCGTAGGCCTGTTCGATCGAGAACGCGACACGGTACGAGCGGGTCGATGTCAGAGCATCAAAGACGTCGACCACGTGTATGATGCGGGCGAACAGCGGGATCTCTTCGCGGGACAGACCATCCGGATACCCCGAGCCGTCCGGGTTTTCGTGGTGGTGGAGCACGCCGTCGAGAATGCTGCCGAAGCTGGCAATCGGCTTGAGGATCTCGTAGCCCATCCGTGGGTGTTTCTTGATGATGTCGTATTCCTGCTTCGTCAGCTTGCCGGTCTTGCACAGAATTCCTTCCGGGATGCCGATCTTCCCGACATCGTGCAACAGGCCCGACATCTCCAGGATCCGCAGTTCGTTCGGGGTGATTCCCATCCGCCGGCCGGTCAACTTCGCCAAGAACCCGACGCGTTCCGAATGGCCGGATGTGTAGTGATCCTTCTTGTCGATCGCCGCCACGAGTGCCCGCGTCGATTCAAACGACATGCGGCGAAGACGTTCGTGGATTTCCGTGTTGCTGATGATCTGGCCGCCGAACGATAGGATCGATTCGATCATCAGCATGTCGCCGGCGGTGAACTCGCCGGCATCAAGCGCCCGCACCGCGAAGACCACTTCGACTTTGTCATCCAGACGCGTCATCGGTCCGAGCGCTATGCGGGCGGTGTCGGTGGAGATGACCGAGAGCGCCCGCGATCGTCGCACCGCCTCGATTTCCGCGGTCAACTGCTCCGTGAGCACCGATGCGTCGCCAGACGAAACCCACTCGCCGCAGAGCACGTCGTAGCAGCGATAGTCGCCGTTCGGCTCGACCGCCAACACGGTCCTGGCGGCCAGCGACTCGCCGAGTCGGCTGAGCAGCGCTCGCTCGATCGCGTCGGTATCGGTCAAGGTCGCGATCTGTTGGGTGAAATCGAAAATCAGGTTGAGCTGTTCGTAGCTGCGGAGCACCTCGTCCGCCAGCCCTTCGTTTTCGTCGAGCACTTGCCCAACCTGCTCCAGGATGTGTGAAAGCGATTCCAACTTGTCCAGCACCTGATGAGGAGAATCCGCCGCGCTTCGACGTGACGATGCGCCTTCAATCGCCAATAAGAATCCCGGGCTTCCGTTCAGCCGAATCGGTTGTCCGGCAACGCGAAAACCACGCGGGCAGCGGCCCTTCTTGAGGCAAGCCGCGTCGAGCCGGCCGGCGGCGGCGGCGCGCAGCCACGGACAACCACGCGCTTCAGTCTGACCGGGATCATCGTGCAGGCAGGTGCGCAGACAATGCACTGGGGGGTGCGGGGGCGAAACGCCCGGACCGACAAACCCCAACGAGCGATCCCTCGTGCCGGTCACGGCCCCTGATAAATGGCCGATCAGGTCCTTCACGAGGTTTCTTGTCTGTTTCGGCTTACTCATACTACGCACCATTTGGCGGATCTGTCCTGATTAGTCCGCCGGCCGCGGCGTATCCTGCTTGTCTAGTTCCTCGACCAAACTGGCCAATTTCGTGGGGCTGAACGGCTTGGGGACCACGCGCACGCCCCATTCGGCCAGGCTCTGGCCGATCTCGCGGTGATCCCAACGGTTAGTCAAAACGACAATGCCCCGCGGCATATGCTCGTATCCCTTCAATTTCTCCAGCAGCCCCAGACCGTCCATCCCCGGCATGTTGATGTCCGTGATCAAGATCTCCGGATGGTGCTCCTGCACAAGCTCCCAGGCGACGAGCCCATTATGCGCTTCCAGCACCTCATGCCCCTGACGCGAAAGCCACAGGCTGATTACCCGCAAAATGTGGGGGTCGTCTTCGGCTACTAGAATTAAGCTCATAACAAACCTCGTTCCCTAACCACCGGTCTCGGAATGCGGCAGTTCGACGGTAAACTTCGATCCCTTCGACGGCGCGCTCTCCAGGTGAATATCGCCGCCGTGTAAACGCGCCACCTCGCGCGCGATTGCCAAACCCAAACCCGTTCCGGTGACCATCTGTACCTCGTCGCTGACGGCCCGATAGAACTTCTCGAAAACGTGCGTCTGGTCTTCAGGGGCGATACCGATGCCCGTGTCGGCCACCGTGATCTCCACGCACAGCTCACCTACCTCCAGCGTGACCTCCACACGACCACCTTCCGGCGTGTACTTGATCGCGTTTCCAATCAGATTGGTGATCAAAACCGACAGACGCTGCTTGTCGCCTTGAACCCTCGGAACCTTCGGCGCCAGCTTCAACGTCAAATCGATCTGCTTTTCGTCCGCGGCCCCCAGGTGATCCTGCACGATCTGCCGCAACAGCCGCACCAGATCAACCTGCCCCATCTCGATCCGCGCGGTGCCGACCTCGAGCTGCGAAATGTTCAGGATGTCCTCGATCAGCCGGGAAAGTCGCCGGGTCTCGCTGATAATGACGTTGTAGCACTCCCGCCGCGTCTTTTCGTCGTCGAAGCCCGGGCCGGTCAGCGTTTCAGCATAGGCCTGGATGTTTGTCAGCGGCGTGCGCAACTCGTGCGTCACGTGATAGAGGAAGTTATCGCGCGCCCGATCGGCCTCCTGTAGATGACTGACGTCCTCGATCGTTATCAGCGCCTCACGATCGGGCGACGATGACCTCGCCGGTATCATCGCGAATCGCAGCGTGGTTTGTTGCTCGTCATCGCCGCGCTTGCGGTCGATCGACATGGCCGCCACCGAGCGCGTGTACGCCCCCACCAGCGGCGCCCGCACCTCCTCCTCGACGACGCTCGCCAGCGGCATTCCGACCAGCGTCTCGGCCGGTTGCCCCAGCAGCCGACCCGCCGCCAGATTGGCGTACGTGACGTGCTGGTCCGGTCCGAAACGCAGCAAGCCGATCGGCAGCCGATCAAGCGTCGAACGCAGCGTCCGGCTCTCGAAACGCCGCAGCGCGTCGTCAGCCAGGTCCGCCGACGCGGGCTCGGTCTCCTGATTGCGTAACTCCGCCAACTGCCCGATCAGGTGGTTCCACGCCTGGGCGATATGCCCGAGCGAATCGCTCAGGCTCAACGCAATGAATTCCTTTTCCACCCCGGACGCGTAATTCTGCAAATTCCGTTGAATCGCATCCAGCGGCCGCAAATGACGCCGCAGCCGACGATAAAGCGCGAAATAAACCAGCAGGGTGATTACCGTTGCAATGGCAAAGCCACGCAGCAAGCTCGATAGCGAACCAGCCGGCTCTGTAAACTCAAACGTCAATCGAACCGACCCCGACGGCGTGCCCTCGGCGGTCTGAACCGGAGCGCTGAACGCTACAAAGTCCAGATCCCACGACGCCTGCCCGCTCGAACCTCCCGGCAGCACCACCCCGACACCTTTCGGCCATCGGCAACGCACGCTCCCGTCCGGCAGAAGCCACTCCGCCGTCCGCAGGGCAGGGTTCTTCGCGCACAACTGTTGCAGCGCCGCCTCTGCCGCCACATCGTCCTGATCGACGAACTGCCCGATCGCCGCCGCGACGACGTCCGCGACCGCCTGCCCCTCGGACATCCGCACTTCTTCGGCTTGGTGCCGCAAAGTGAAGTGTGCGAACACGCTTACGCCCACCAGCCCCATCACCAGCGTGGCGGCCAGCGCGATGCCGAGCACTTCCGGAAACGCCGAGTTCCAAAACCGCACACTCTTCTCCGGCGGGCCCATTTCGACCAGCTCGTCGCTCGGCGGTGGCGGTTGGTTTTCCTGACTTGATGCTTCCATCATTAACTCGACGCGCAATATCGGCGCACGGTTTCCAACCGTACTCGTTCGGCATATCGTCGAGCGCATAGGGGTACTTAAGCACCGTCCACCCGTGAGAGGCGATTGCCCCTATGTCCGTTAATGTGTGTGTAACCCCCCGAGAACTGCTGTAACATTCCCTTCCGATAAACACTCAAAGCACCTCGTGGAGTAAGGAACGCGCGAACCGAATCCACACATAGTCGCAGCGCTAAGATCCCAGGATCCGGGAATATGGGGATATGGGGATAATGGGTATATGGGGAGTGCAAAGCTCTGCTTTGCGTAAATGTGGCTACAACACGGGGCGAGCGTCAGGAAAGCGAGTAACGCCTGAATGTCATTCCGAACGTGCCCGCCTGAGACGGACGCGCGGCGGAATCCGGCCCAAACCCGAGTCCCGGCTAGATTCCTCGGCGCGGAGTCTGCCCTGAGCGAAGCCGAAGGGCTCAGCATGACGTTCAACCATTTCCGCTCCCGTTAGTATCCCCGCAAATGACGCACACCTTACAACTCGAATTCGTCCGCAACCATAGTGCAATCCAACCACGACTTTGGTAAACTGTAGACTTGAGCGGGGACGGTTACCCTTCTATCTGTCAGGGGTTATGTCAGACGGGAACACCAAAACCACCCTCGACGACGCCCGCGGCCTGCGCGTCGGCCAGATCCTCAACGACTTCCTCGACGCCCGGGCGCGCGGCGAGGCGGTCAACGAGGCCGAACTACTCACAAAGCATCCAGACCTCGCCGACGAGCTTCGCCAACACCTCGAATTGCTAGGCGAGCTGCGCCCCGCCACCGATAAGATCGAAGCCCTCATCGCCCAGGGCATCCTCAGTCCGTGTAACGCCGAGGAAGGCGGGGACAGGCTTCGCGCCAAAGTGTCAGGAACGGATTCTCCACGCGGTGCCTGCCCCCGTTTTCCGCCCCGCTATCTCGCCCAGCTCGGCCCGTACAAGATCTTCGGGATTCTCGGCAGCGGCGGGATGGGCTTCGTGCTCAAGGCCTACGAGGAAAGCCTGAACCGCGTCGTCGCCCTGAAAATACTCCGCCCCGAACTCGCCGGCGACAAAGCCGCCCTGGCCCGCTTCACGCGTGAGGCCAAAGCCGCCGCCGCCCTGAAACATCCGAATATTGTCACGGTCTACGCGGTCGGGCAGGAGCGCGACACGCACTACCTGGCGATGGAATACGTCGAGGGTCCCAATCTCGCCAACGTCATCCGCGACCCGAATGTAGCGGCCGGCGCCCCCGCCGGCCGAGGGAGCATAGCCCCTGACACCTCGTCGGCCGAAACAGACCGAGCCCTGAGCGCAAGCGAGGGGAACACCACGCCCACCCCCCAAATCCCCAATCGTGAATCGTCAATCGCCAATCCGGAGCTTGTCCGCCACATCTTCCGTCAACTGCTAAGCGCCCTGGCCGCCGCCCACGAGGCCGGCCTGATCCACCGCGACGTGAAAAGCTCCAACATCCTGCTCGATTGCGGATCGGAGATTGGAGATTGGGGATTGGGGGTACCGGACGGGGCCGGCTCCGCTATCGACCAATCCCCAATCCACAATCGTCAATCCCCAATCGTCAAGCTTGCCGACTTCGGCCTCGCCCGCATGATCACCGCCCAGACCCGCGTCACGCTCGGCGACTCGATCCTCGGCACCCCCGAATACATGAGCCCCGAACAGGCCCGTGGCGACGAGAACATCGACCACCGCAGCGACCTCTACTCCGCCGGCATCGTCCTCTACGAAATGCTCACCGGCCGCACGCCGTTCCGGGCCGACACGCCCAGCGCTGTGATCCACCAGATTCTGAACGTCGACCCGCCCGAGCCGAAAACGACTAAGCGCGACGTCGATCTGGTCTTGGCGCATCTGGCGCTCTGGCTGATGGCCAAGCGACCGGAAGACCGCCCTGCATCGGCCAGCGAAGCTCTGGAAGTCCTGGAGCATCGGCAGATGCGGCGACATCGAGGACATCCCAAGCGCATCCGGCGTCGTGCGGCCGTTCTCGCCGGAGTGTTGGCCGTTGCGGTCTTCGCAATCTGGGTCGTTCAGTCTGTGGTCCGGGGACCGGGTGAGATCGCTGAAGTCCGCGTCACGGGGGATGGACGCATTGTCCAGGTTCGCTATGAAGTCAACGGATGGACGGACTTCTATGCCGCTCCCACTCCGGGCGCGACCGCCAACGCGGAACTCGTCGACTTAGATGGAACTGGCAGGTGCGCAGTCGTGTTCGGGGTAAATGAGATCGCGGCGAACGGGAGTCTCATCGCACTCGACTCCAACGGGAAGAAGCTCTGGGACCTGTTCTTGCACGACGAGGCCGAACGGGACTGGCCGGATTGTGGCCTGCCTTACGAATGGGACTGTTCCGTAATGGCAGTCGGGAACCTCGATGCTGAGCCCGGGGACGAAATTGTCGCAACGGCTGTTCAAAATAACTGCTACATGACAATGCTGGCCATCGTCAAACCGTCCCAAGACGCAGGAGAGGTTAAAGCTGTGTTCTGGCACATGGGAGGGATAAGCTCCGCGCAGATCGAGCAAGATTTCTTCAGTCCCGGCGGCCCGGCCATCGTTGTTCGTGGGGTTAACAACAAACTGGACGGATTCAATGAAGAAGCGCCTGCTAAGCGAGATACCCGACTTACACGCTACGACTATGTTCCGGTGCTCATGATCCTGGACCCGCGGCGGCTGATGGGACTCGAAAGCCTTGGTCCACCTGCTGATAATCCACTGAATATTCCGTCAGCGCATATACACGCGTACGCATTCCTGGACCTGGCGGGCTCGATGGACGTCACGCGCCGAGACGGACTCGAACGCTTCAATGTCGAACCACATGAACACGGCGCACTCGACTTCATCCTGTCATACGAAAGCGATGATCCTTACGGGCGGTGGAGAGACGTCGGGGTCTTCGATTTGGACTGGAAATCTCGTGCACATCTCACTCTGGATCGTAATCTCCGGATCATTGAAGCTCGTCCAAGCATGTACGAGACGCACGTAACAGACTCAAACGAATGGCTTGAACTCTGGCGCATAATCAGCCAGGACGGCAGATACGTGGACGAGTGATCGCCCTTATGGTCACCAGAATAACAGTCTCAAACGGCGCGACTCGGGCCGAGATGAAACTCTCGGCCCGTTGCCGCTCAAAGCTGTCTCTATTGCTGATTCGGTTTACGGAAGCCCCGTGAAGTACGTCTCAGCATAGTACACGCTCAGACCTGCCGTGCCGCCGCTCTTGCCGAACCACCCCCTAAGCCTGTTTCCTTCCTGCAGCACCGCTGGCGCTTCACAGTTTCCTTCGGGCAGCGCCTCGAAACCCTCGAGCAGCCCATGTTTGTCCCAAGTCATCCCGTCTTCGGAAGTCGCGTAGGCATACATGTTGGGGGTACTACACTTGTACCACATGTGGTAGAGATCACAGACCTTGATGACGTTCACATAGCTCAGGAACTCATCGTACTCGCCTGAGCTGCCCGCGGGCATCGCACACCCGTGATCGGTCCAGTTCAGCCCGTCCTCCGAAGTTCCGTAGCGGTAGCAGGAGGCATCATCGTACAAGGTGAACCATGCCTCGAAGCCGGACTCGGTCGGCAAGATGTCGTAATGAAACCAATCTGCAACCCACCCTACATGCGTCCAGCTCTCTCCGTCAGCGGACACGGTGAAGTCGACGCTGGTCTCTCCTCCGGTTTGGCCCACCCACATGTAGTAGGCGCCGCACCTTTTCACGACTTTGGGCACAGCGTCATTCGTGCTATCGGGGAAATAAGCGTGTTCCGAACACGCCCAATCGAATCCATCGACGGACCAACTGTACATCACCTCGAGTTGCCCGGTCTGACCGCCGTCGTGCCAGAGCTTGTACACCCCGTCATCGTAAAGGACGGTAATGGCGCCTGGGTAGTTGCATGGAGGCGACATAACCGGTTCGGGCTGTACGTTCCATTCGAGTGAAGCGGGCCCCGTCCACTGCTGGCCGTAGTTTGCCAGCAGGGCCGCCAGATCGGCCAGGTCGACATCGCAGTCGCCGTCCAGATCGCCGGGCAAGGCGCCGGGGCATTCCGCAAAGCCCACCGGCGCGGTGAGCAAGATCGCAAGTACAACAGCCAGACTTGAAGAAGATCGTGTGTTTCGCATGGTACTATCCTCCGATCGGGTGATACCGACAGCAGTCGGTTCGTGACCTGGTTGCCCTGGAACGTCCGGGGCACTTCCTCTTTACCCAATCCACAACCGCCGTCTGTAGACGTGTCTAACGGGGAATCTTGAAAAAAGGGCAAAGAGTCCCAGGAGCCGAGGGATTGTGGAGTGTTGATTGGCGATCGCGGATTTGTGCCGGCCGGACGCTACACTTGGACCCTCGACCCCTTGGTCCCTTGAACCCGTGGATCCTATCCACTCCCCTCGCTCGCGCTTAGCCCAACTTCCGCACCCGTAGGTGCGAGGTGCTGTAATAATAGGGTTTACGTGTTTTTTGCGTCACTATATGGCGCCTCGCCGTCGGACCAGATCTTCCTTGGGGGCATGATTTTCGTGGGGACGCCAAGGAGCTCGTACAGCTCGACGGGCTGGGGCTCCGGGGTCGAAGCCCGGCGGATGCGCAGTACCGATCCGCCGTCGGCCGGCAGCACCACCATGCACACCTGGTGCGTCCTGAGCGTCTCCCGCACCGTGGCCCATGAGGTATGCACTCCCTGATCCAGCAGCGTCTTCTCGATCGCCACCAGAAGGTGATATGCCAACACGGACAGAAAAATGTGCGTCTCCACCCGCTCTTGGCGCTGGTGGTGGATGGGACGCATCAACAGCGAGCTCTTCAGCGATCGAAACGCGTTCTCGACCCGCGTGAGCAGCAGGTAGAATCGCCAGGCCGCGTCGGCTGATAAATCCTCGCGATCGCTCTTGATGATATAACTGCCGTCGAGCTTCTCGGCTTTGCTCCGCTTCGCCCGCTCCAGGTTGCAGGTCAGACGCTTCGTTTCCGGGTCATATCGAGTGGCGTAATACCGGGCCACCCGCGGATACCGCTCCTTCAGCCGACCGACGGCCTCCCCGATCTTGATCGGTTTGACCAACCTGCCGCCGCGAACCCGCTTTTCCAGCTGGGCTACGTCAGCTCGGTGGTGTATGCCTATTGGGGCCAGAGCCAGGCCGAACACGTCTTCCGAAACTTGAAAGACCCACACCATCTGGCCCCGCGCCCACAATTCCACTGGACGGATCAGAAGATCCAAGTCCATGCCTTCTGCTGCCTGGTGGGCTATCTGTTGGCGGCCCTGGTCCGCCGCACTGCCCGGCGGATGGGTTACACGCAAGGGCTCAGTGGGCTGCTGGAGCTGCTCAACGAGACCCGGATCGTCCTGCGTACGGAACGCCGCGCCGGGCCCGGCCGGCCGCGCATTCGCTGGCAACTCGACTAAAACGACCCTGCCGCCACCCGCCTATACGAAACCCTCGTCAGCCCAAACCACACTTTAGGCACTACACCCTCAGATACCTGACCCCCTTGAAACCACAGAACTTACACACCAGTACCGTCACAAACGTAGTAAACTTACGCTAGGGGGTGAGGAATTCGTTCTCGATAAACTTCGCCGCGTTGCTGAAGGCTTCGGCCGCGTGGGCGAAGTTGACTTCCATTTGTCGAAGGTCCGCCAAATCGCAGGCGCGGGACCGTGTAGCCGTCTTGCCGTGCAGGGGGATCTGTGCCGAGGGGCCCTTGGCCAGGCTGGCCTCGACTTCCGGGGAGAGCAGATAGTTAATCAGGCGTTTGCCCGCTTCGGGATGGGGGCAGTTTCGTATCAGGGCCAGCGTGTTCGGCAGCAATAGAGTTCCCATCTGATCATCCGACCCGTCCGGGAAGACGATCGCGACGGGTTTGCCGGCTTCGACCTCGATGATCGCGTCGTCGGTGTCGGTCAACCCGAACGCCAACCGGCCGGCGGCGACCATCTCCGCGCAAGTCTTGTTGCCCGCGACGATCTGGACGTCGTTTTGTTTGAACGAGTGCAACAATTCCCGGGCTTTTTCCTGCCCCAGCAAAGCGAACAGACAAGCGACGTGCGATGCCGTCGTGCCGAAGAGGGGTTTGGCGATGCCGGCGCGGCTTTTCCACTTAGAGGCGGCCAGGTCGTTGACGGAGGTTGGCATCTCATCGGGCCTGACCAGATCAGTGTTGACGATGATGACGCGGGCACGGGCGGCGAAGCCGTGCCAGTAGCCGCCAGCATCACGGTAACGCGTGGGGTAATTCTCCGCCTGCGCGGGTTGGCAGGGCTGCAAGAGTCCTTCGTTCTTGAGGCGGAGGGTGTTGAGGATTTCGTTGTTCCAGAAAACGTCGCAGCGCGGGCGGTCCGCCTCGGCACGGATACGGTTTACCAGGCCGACGGTCTTGGTCGATTCGGTGTCGTAGACCGGGCGCACCTTTATGCCGGTTTGCGCGGTGAAGTCAGCCAGAATGGGTTCGGAGAATTGACGGTCGAGAGCCGTGTAGACGACGACTTCGTCCGGGGCCGGCTCGGTTTGCTGTAGAGCTTGCCGCTCGCAACCAGAGAGAAACGCTAGCAGAGTAACGATTAAAACGCGTGCCCACTGTGTCATCGGATCAGTCTCCCGTTGAGGCGGCCGCTATGTCGATTGGCGTATCACAGACAGCGCGCGTCTGAGAAGCCAGAGCAGCAGCAGCCAGGGGACCACGATATATGCCACGGAAAGGAGCGCCAACACGGCCAGGTCGCGGTAGACGCCGAAGTGGATGAGCGTGGCGGCGCGGACGGCGGCGGTCGGCCAGCCGGGCGGGGCCAGCAGGATTGTCGTGCCGACCTCGCCGAAGCAGAGAATCAGCATAATCAGCCACACAACTACGGCGTGGGTGGCGACGGCGGGCCAATAGACGTGGCGTTGCACGTCGAGCCAGTTGCAGCCGTCGACGCGCGCGGCCAACTCGTTTTCGACCGGGACGCGTTGGACGGCGGGTAAAAGCAGCAGAATGCCGAAAGGCAGAAAGCGGACGACGTAGCCGAGAACGATGGACACGGGCGAGTCGTAGAGCCGGCCGGCGAGACCGGGGCGGTTGAGCAAGTCGATCAGGCTGATGCCGGCCACCGGAGCCGGAAGCGCCAGCAGGAGCACGACGGCGGCGCAGACGAACCAGCGCAAACGACGGGTGCGCAGAGCTCCCCACGCCAACCCGACCGCGAAGAGCACGACGATCGTGGCACCGGCGGCCGCGCCGAGAGCGGATCGGAGCAATTCCGTTTGCAGGTTGCCGGCCGTGGTGACGAATTGCTGAAATGATTCGATTCGCCTTAGCAACGAGACGGCGGGCGGTCCCAGCAATGCGAGAATCACAATTAGACAAAGTGGTGCGACAACCCAGCGCCAACGGCCGAGTGAGATTGTTCGCGGGGGCGTGTCGAAGTGCCAGGGCGAATGCTCGCCGAGCAGCCGATAGCGCACTTGCATCGCCACAAGCATGACCGCAAGCAGGACAAGCACGGGAACGGACGCGATCACGGGTCCGGCGGCGGAGCCGTGCAGGGCGTATTGGGTGTAAACCTCTTCGGCGAAGGTGCGCACGATGAGGATGTCAGCGATCGAATGGTCGGTGGCAACCAGCAGAACCACGATCATCCCGATCGTGGCGATGCCCCAACCTGCCTGCGGAATCATGACGCGGAGCAAGACCGAGCCTTCACCGGCGTCGAGCCGGGCCTGGTCTTCGAGATCCCGGTCGGCGCAGCGGAAGACCGCCGCCAACACGATCACCGCCAGCGGCGCGCAGATCAGCCCGTGCATGACGCCGCACGCGACGGCCGAGTGAGCGTATTGCCACAGCGGAACCAGGGCGAAGATGAAGACCACGCTGACGTAGACCGGCACGCAGGCGCCGAGGATGGCGGCAACGGCAACGAGTGTTCGTCCCGGCAGGTCGGTGCGGGCAACTAGAAACCCGAACACCATGCCCAACACGGTCGCGGTCAACAAAGCGATGCCGCAGACGATCAACGTGTTGGTCAGCAACGTGAGCCAGCGGCGGAGGTCGAACAGAGCATTGAGCTGCGCGGAATCGGAAATGTCGAGCAGGGCAAACAACGCGTGCGCTATCGCGTAGAGTGGTACGGCGACGACCGCCACCAGGACCAGGAAATGCAGCCCGGCTGCGATTCTCCCCGACAGGTCGCGAATTGAAACGTGATATGAACCCATTCGCACGGCGTTTCGAAGTCAGGATTCCAGAATACTAAAGAGCGACTAACATAACACAAAGAGCCGCGGACTTCAGTCCGCGCGGCGCCACGCAGGTTTCAGGGGGTATACGACATTTTTGCGGACGCTGTGTAAGCCGGGAAACGTAGCGTCCGCCCCCCGTGGCGGACGTAGAATGTGGAAATCTTTCGCCATCCTACCTCCTCCACGGGGGGTGGACGCTACAGGGCCCGCGCCGAAGCCCGCCGGAAGTGTTATGCGCCCATGGGCATGAACTCGTACTAAAAAAGGTTCCATCCGCGAGTCGGATTCGGTAGTCTGAGAGGGGAGTGGATGGGGCACCCCCGCGGCTCAGGAGGGCAATATGATGCTCAACACCGTGAAATCGACACGGCCGTTCGGCTTGGTGTTGGTTGTGACGATGTTGGCGGCGAGTGGTGCCTGGGCGGGTGACTCGTGGGTGCAGATCACGCCCGATGGTATGCTGAGCATTGAAGATGCTACGTCGGCGGGAGTGCCGCGAGTCGACGTGCTTTGTTACGACGAGGGTGGCCTCCAGGTAAGCATCGACATCCCGGGCGTGGCGTTGCGGCCACGGGAGACGGACGAGGGGGATTTCGTCGTGGTGACGTGGCACGACGCCGCCCCGTGGGGGGAGATCGGCGCGCCGGCGCTGCCGGTCGTGCGGCGGCTGTTCATCGTCCCGCCCGCTGCGAGCGTCTCGCTGGTAGCGACGGTTGGCACGGCGACTGTGATCGACTCCGCGACCGTCGGTTATCCGTTGCGGGTCATGCCGCGGCAGGCGCCGATTCCGAAGATCGAGGGGGCACGCGAGAACGCACCGTTCGATTTCAACGCGACGGCGTATGCGGTGGATACCGACTATCCCGCGGAGGTGGCGACGATCGAGGAATTGGGGATCGTGCGCGGGCAACGGCTATTCCTGTTGGAAGTACACCCTGTCGCTTACAACCCGGTCGCGCGGATAATCACGCTGCGTTCGCGGATCGAAGTGGACATCGAGTTTGTCGGCGGCAGGGCGGCGTCGGACCTTAATCCCTTGCCGGGGCTGGACCGGGTCGTGCTCAATCCCGATCGCGATGCCGACGGGAAACGTGGCGGCGGTAACTACCTGATCGTCACGCCAACCACGTTCGAATCGCAAATCGCGTCATTCGCGGCGCACAAGGTAGCCCTGGGCTTTGACGTGACGACCTACGTCGCCCCCGGCAGCAGCGCGACCACGATCAAAGACCACATCCAGAGTCTGTGGGGCGGACCGGATTCGCCCGACTACATCCTGCTCGTCGGCGATACACAGTACATCGAGAGCTGGACCGGCGGCGGTGCCGATAACCCCGCGACCGACCTGCCATATACGTGTATGGACGGTTACAACGACTGGTATCCAGACATCGCGATCGGCCGTTTCCCCGTAGACAACGCGAGCGAGCTGACCGCCGTGGTCGATAAGACCGTCTACTTCGACCTCAAGGAGTTCTCCGATCCGAGCTATCTCAACCGGGCCGTTTACATGGCGTCGGAAGACAACTTCTGGATTACCGAGGGGACGCACAACTGGGTGATCGACAATCACATGACCCCGAACGGGGTCACGTCCGACAAGCTGTATTGTCATACCTATGACGCGACCACGCAGCAGGTGCGGGAGGCGTTCAACGGCGGGCGGCTGTATGGCATCTTCAGCGGTCACGGCGGGACATATGCGTGGGGGGACGGGCCGCCGTTCTCGCAGAGCAACGTGCGGAACCTGACCAACGCGGATATGTACTCTTTCGTGCTGAGTTTCTCGTGCATCACGGGGACGTACACGGTAGACGAATGTTTCATGGAGACGTGGCTGCTGGTGCCGGACAAGGGGGCGGTGGGAACCTGTGGTGCTTCGGCGGACAGCTCCTGGACCGGGGACGACGTGCTCGAAAAACGCTGGTTCGACGCGATTTATGACACGGAGGACGGCGTGCCCTCCGAGTTCGGCCCCGTTTTCAACGAAGCCCGGATGCGTTACCTGGCATTGATGGGCAGCGGATCGACGACCCGGCAGTACTTCGAGATGTACAACCTGATGGGCGACCCCTCGCTGACGGTGGGACAGGTGATTCCGCCGGCGCTGACGATCGAGCTACCCGACGGCGTACCGGAGGCGATGGAGCCCGGCGTGGCGACGGCGATCACGGTGCGGATCGAGGACGGGGCCGAGACGTACGTGCCGGGGTCGGGTCTGCTGCACTATCGCTTTGACGGCGGGACTTTCCTAACAGCGGCTTTGACGCCGATCGGCGGCGAGCTTTACGATGCGATGTTACCGTCGGCGTCGTGCGACCAGACGCCGGAGTTCTTCTTCAGTGCCGCGGGCGACGGCGGAACCGTGGTCTATGAGCCGCTGATCGCACCCGCGGCGTACTACTCCGCCCTGGTCGGGACACTGACCACGATCATGAGCGATGACTTCGAGACCGATCAGGGTTGGACGGTCGATAACAGCTCCGGGTTGACCGACGGGGCGTGGGAGCGCGGCGTTCCGGTCGGCAGCGGCGAGCACGGCGATCCGCCCGCCGACTTCGACGGCTCCGGAAGCTGCTACCTGACCGGCAACGAGGACGACAACTCCGATGTAGACGGCGGCTTCACCTGGCTGTATTCCCCAATGCTGGATCTGAGTGCCGGCGACGCCGTGATTCATTACGCACTGTGGTACACGAACAATTCCGGCGACAATCCGAACAGCGACATGTTCAAGGTTCACGTCTCAAACACGGGCGGCGCGACCTGGATGCACGTCGAGACGTTCGGACCCGAAACCACGATGGGGTGGACCGAGCACGCGTTTTTGCTCAGCGACTTTGTGACGCCGACCAGCGAAGTCAAGGTGCGGTTCGAAGCGTCGGACATGTACGGCGAGTCGGTGGTCGAAGCCGGCGTCGACGCGTTCCTGGTGCTGGCGTTTGAGTGCGAGGATCCGGGCTGCTTCGGCGACCTGGACGGCGACGGCGACGTCGATCTATCCGATCTGGCCCAACTACTGGCCAATTACGGCCTGACGAGCGGCGCGGCATACGAGGACGGCGACCTGGACGACGATGGTGACGTGGACCTCTCAGACTTGGCGGCGTTGCTGGGTGTTTACGGAGACATCTGCCCGTAGCCATCCACGCCAAGGCTTGCACGAAACCGTATGGGTGGTGATGCTGTTACGATTATGCAGAGGAGATCGTTTTTTATTTCCAGCAACCGCTCACGACACAGTATACTTCATTTTGTCTAGTTCTCTGTCTGCCATCGATTGATGGGCTGGTGTGCCACTGCTCTTGAGCAGTGCTAAGCATCGCTGGAAGCACGGACAAGCAAACTGCCGCTTGTCCGTGGCACCCGGCGGGACGCCGGCGCTACCCGTCAAATGTCGTGTGGCAATACATTAGTCGTGTTTTGCAGGTGGTTCCGGCGCTTGCGGCGGTCGACGAGATCATTTCGGGCATGCGGGCCTTCCAGATCGTAAGGCTCTCTACCTCTTATGGGCCGCGCTTTGCGGGCAAGACTGGAAGAGTTGCAGATGTAGCACACACCGGCGGCGATGGGTCGCTGGTTTGGGAAAGGGCCGTCGCCGGTCTATGATGTGGGAAGGCGGCGGTGGGAAACAGCACTTCCGATGGCATATCTTTGAGAAGGAGGACAGAAATGGTAGCGAGATGGCTTCTGATCCCTGGCATCGTTGTGATCGTTTTGGCGGCACCGGCAAGCGCGGCCACCCTAGCTCCCGTGTTGATACCCGATGAGTATCCAGGTGGTCCGCGGGAGTGCGTGGGCGATATCGACGGCGACGGCTACACTGACTGGTCCGACCTGTGTATTCTTATGAACGACTACGGCTGTATGTCCGACTGCGTGGCTGACCTGGACGGCGATGGGGATACCGACCTCGCGGACCTGGCGATTCTCTGGAGCGACTGGGGATGTCCGGAGTATAACGTAGACTGTGACGAACCGGACCCAAATATCATCAGTGTCTCGGTGCTCCCGGTGGACAACTCCGGAGTCGGCCCCGACGACGACCCGCTCGCACCGGAGTTCGACGGCGGCAGCACGCACTTTACCTTCGATCTCCAAATCCAGGTGGAAGAGCCCGATGCGGATTGGTGCGCGGCCAGTGTCGACAGCATCCTCACCAACCCGCACGTGGAGTTTTTCCTGCATCCATTCGACACCGGCGGCGTTCCGCCCGAGCCGGCTTTTTTTAGCACCTATCCCGCGCTCGAGTTCGACAGCTACTGGTGTGGGGCGTCGGTAATCCCCCCGGGCGGCGCCGGCGACGATTCGGCCTTATTCTTTATGGATAAGTTCCGGACGGCTTCGCAACTATATGCCCTCTGGTCCGACTATGCGGACACCGGTGGCGGCACCTTCACGATTTCACGCTTCACAATCGCCGTGCCATCCGATAGCGGCATGATTCCCATGGTGGTATCCGCCGGCACCGGTGGCGACATGCCAATCATCGGTACGATTACCGGATGGGCCAGCAACACAAGCCTTGATCCAGGGTGTGTCCAGATCGCGTTTGACATCGTCTACGAGTGTGAGTGCGTGGGCGACGTTGACGGCGACTGCGACACTGACTGGTCCGACCTGGCGATCCTCCTAGCCGATTACGGCTGCATATCCGACTGCATAGCCGACCTGGATAACGATGACGACACCGACCTGGCCGATCTGTCGTTGTTGCTTGGGGATTGGGCATGTCCGGACGGCGACGGAAGCTGTGACGAACCCAGCCCCGGGGTCATCGATGTTTCGGTAGCTGAAGTGGACAACTCCTCGGTTGGCCCCGGCGACGACCTCTTCGAGCCTACGTTCGACGGCGGAGTCACGCACTTCACCTTCGATCTCCAGGTCGTGGTAGAGCCCGGCGAGGATTGGGGGGCAGCCGAAACCGAAGCCCAGCTCGCGGACCCGAACACGTCGTTCTTCCTGCATGTTTGGGGCGACGGAGAACCGCCGGATCCTTCCACGTTTGCCTTGTTACCCGCGCTCGAGTTTGACAGCTACTGGTGTGGGGCATCGATCATCGATCCGAACGACAGCGGCGAGCCGGTAGGTGGACTCCTGGATCCCAACCGCTCGGCGCTGCACCTGTCCGCCCTCTGGCTCGACATGGCGGATACAGGCGGCGATACTTTCACGATCGAACGCTTCACGGTCGTTGTGCCGCTCGCCGGCAGCGCCACGCCCCCCATGGTGATACCCAACGGCACTGGCGGCGATATCCCGGTGATCGGCACGATCGCGGGTTGGGTGACTAACGCGAGCTACAACCCGGGCTGCGACTGGTTCTGGTTTGACATCATCTATTGCGGACCCGACAGCGACGGCGACGGGTTCGGCAACGCCTGTGATAACTGCCCCGACGACTACAACCCCAGCCAGGAGGACTGTGACACAGACGGGATTGGCAACGTGTGCGATTGTCCCGGAGACGTCGACTGCGACAACGACGTCGATCTGTCAGACCTCGCGGAGTTGCTGTCGAATTACAATGAGTCTAGCGGCATGAGCTATGCCGACGGCGACCTGGACGACGATGGTGACGTAGACCTTTCAGACCTGGCGGCGTTGCTGGCGGTTTACGATACGATTTGCGAGTAAGCTTACTGGAAGCGCTCACGGAACGCGTCGCAGAGTGCAACACGCCGCGGCGCGTTTCGTGAGGAAGTCTGGATGGGGGGTGGTCAGGTAACCTGTTTGTCACTGAGCGACGAAACGCCCGCGTTTTTCTTCTTGTAACCCTATTGTTTTAAGTGAGTTACGGGACATTGGCTTGACAGGAAGTTATTTAGGGCGCATAATTAGTACTGAATGGGTGCGGTATCGTGCTTTAGACGTGCTCTTTCGCCGACAGCTCGTGTCGGGAATCGTGGATCGTTGCAGCAGGTTTCGCCCAAAGCGGCAATGGGAGGCCGATGCCGGGCGGATTCGTGAACCGGATGTCGGCCTACGCGTATATCTTAATGGCGACCGTGGTAGAGAAATCATGAGGGACACGAAGGATCACAAATCGACGGGGAGACGACCAAATCCGGCGATGCGGAAGCTTGAGCCGACGTGCAAGCCACCGATCGGGGCGGTGATGCGGAAGCTGTCGGCCAATGAGGCGCAGCGGCTGCGGTTGCGGTTGGTAGAGTTGCTCGAGTGTCTTTATTCGCCGAGTTTTTCGAGAGCGGGCGCGGAAAAGCGCTTTGCGCCCGCGATTGATGAATCGGCGTCGCGTGGGCCGCGGCCGGTGAGCGGTCGGCTGGATGCCAAGACGGGCAGGCCGCGTTCGCTGTCGCGGGATGAAGAGGTCGATCTGTTTATGCGGTTCAATTATTGCCGCTTTCGGATGATGAAGATTCTGAAGGCGCATGCGGGCAGGCGTCTGACGGCGGCCGCGACGCGGGAGCTACTGAAGTGGGATCAGGCGGCGTTGGACATTCGCGATGAGATCGTGCAGGCAAACCTGGGTTTGGTGCCGTCGATGGTCGAACGTTCACGTTTGACGGGCGTGGACTTCGCGGAGCTGATCAGCGAAGGGCAGTTGGCGTTGCTGCGCAGTGTGGGCAAGTTCGACTGTTCGCGCGGGTTCAAGTTCAGCACGTACGCCTGCCGGGCAATTTTGACCAGCATCAGCCGGGCGGTGGCGTTGATGGCGCGGCATCGGGCGCGGTATCCGACCGAGTACGATCCGGATTTGCAGAAAGGCGACTTGATCGAGTTGCGGCGGGAGGAGATCGAGGCGTTCTGCATGCAGGAGTTGCGGGGAATTCTGGCGGAAAACTCGGCCGACCTGACCGTGGCCGAGCGACGGATTCTGTCCGAGCGTTACGGCATGCGCGGCGGCCGAAAGAACCCCGCCGACTCGAAGACGCTGCGACAGGTGGCCGAAGTTTTCGGCGTGACCAAGGAGCGTGTGCGACAAATTCAGAACAAAGCGTTGGCGAAGCTGCGGGAGGTACTCGACGAACAAGTATTCGCGGCGTAACCGCCCACAAGAGCCTGTTCCTCCTTCGTAGCAACCGTGCCGCGTAGTCGCTTCAGCGACCGGCGGCGCGGTTGTTCGTTTTCCGGGGGCTATTCGTCTGATAAACATAGTGGTCTGGGGTTTCGGGAAGGTAACCGACGGCTCGGAGTAAGTCATATATTGACCCACTGGGAGGCCAACACATAACATATGGCATCAGGGGGAGCGATCGCGCTTGGACGTACGGGCACGAGGGTGGGAAGGAAATACATGCACACGATGCCACTAGTGCTCGGCCAACGCTCAACTGATGGGTGGGTGGCCCATGGCTTTAGCCGTGGGGAACGCGAATCGAAGCCCTATTCGTGTCCCCCACCTCTAAAGAGGTGGGCCACCCAATCAACGATGATCCATCGGATCAACGTTGGCGGAGCACCAGGTGTGTTATTTCGCCTGATCGCCGCCGTATTGTTGGCGATGGTGTGCTTTCCAGCGCTGGCCCAGCAGAGTGGGGGCGTTGACCGGCATATGATTGGTGATGCGGTCAATCCCTGGACGCTCGAAGCTCTGAACCTACGCATTTCGTCCGAAACCGTACGTTTTCGCGTTCAGGATCCGAGCGCGGCGGTGAGCGCGGCTTGGCGTGACGATCCGCGGCTGACGGACAAGGCTGGGAACGTGCCTGCGCCGAGGGCGGGTTATGAATTGACCAGTCGGATCATCGTGCGGGCGAAGCAGTCCAAACTACCGCACGCTATTGTGCGCGATTACCCGGGATTGGCGGTTCAGCCGATCGGCGGGCTGCGTGGGTATTGGACGCTGACGGCCGATTCGGTTGGCGAGGCGGCGGCGATCGCGGAGGAGTTGGCGGAGCGGGTGGAACTCGCGGAGGTTTATGTCGACCTGAAGCGGCCGCGGACGTTGCGGACCGTGCCGGACGATCCGTACTTTTACCAGCAATGGCATTTGCACAACGACCTCGATCCGCTGTTTGACGTGAACGCGGAGCTGGCGTGGGACCTGGGGTATACCGGGGCGGGCGTCGTGGTCGGGATCGTCGAGGACGCCTGGGATCACGAGCACATCGACCTGGCCGCGAATTACTGTGCCGAGGCGACGCAGGAAGGCGGACCGGTCACGGCGCACGCGACGGCTTGCGCGGGGATTATCGGGGAGGTCGCTTACAACGACGTGATGGGAGCGGGCGTGGCGTATGGCGCGCGGATATCCGGGCAACGGTACGGCACCGACAGCGAGGATGCCGAGGCGCTTTTGTACCGCAACGACCTGAACGACATCAAGTCGAACTCGTGGGGACCGATCGACGACGCGGCGATTGATTACATGCCGTCGATTGTGCGCTCGGCAATCGAAGAGTGCATTGCCGACGGGCGCGGCGGGCTGGGCGAGATCTTCGTCTGGGCGGCCGGCAACGGGGGCAGCAGCAACGACCGCGTCGAATACGATCCGTACGCTTCCAGCCGCTATACGATCGCGGTGGGCGCGATCGGTGATTTGGACATTCGGCCGTCATACAGCGAGCGGGGATCGTCGCTGATGGTGGTAGCGCAGTCGCACGGGAACAATCGTTACATCGCCACGACCACCCATTATGACACGTGGACGACGCATTTCGGCGGGACGAGCGCGTCGGCGCCGCTGGCCGCGGGCGTGGTGGCGCTGATGCTCGAGGCAAGCCCGGGGCTGACCTGGCGTGACGTGCAGCACGTACTGATCGAGTCGGCCCGCAAATGCCGGCCGGATCATGCGAGCTGGGTCACCAACGGCGGGGGGCACGATGTGAGCTACAACTTTGGATTCGGCGCGGTGGACGCCGGGGCGGCGGTCGCGTTGGCCGCGAGCTGGGAAAACGTTCCGCACGAGGTGGTCGTGGATACGAGCGCGGACGTGAACCTGCCGATTCCGGATGCGGACCCGAACGGCGTAACGGTGATCGTGAATATCGCTGACAATATTCGGATCGAGGCGATCGAGTTCATTCCGCACGTGGAAACGACGAACATCGGCGATCTGGAGATTATGCTAACCAGCCCGGCGGGGACCGAATCATTGGTAGCCAAGCAACGGAACGGCGACTCGCACGACGATTACGTAGACTATGTTTTCACATCGTTGCGGCATTGGGGGGAGACGTCGGCGGGTGACTGGTCGATTCGAATCGCGGACCGGGCCGTCGCCGACTTGGCCACCTGGATCGGCTTTCGGCTGATCATTTACGGCACGCCGGCGTGTCCGGGTGATTTGGTTGAAGACGGCGAGATCGATCTGTCGGATTTGTTCGAGTTGCTGAATGCGTACGGGGCGTGCGAGGGGCAGCCCGAGTTCAATCCCGCCGGCGATTTTGACAACAACGGTTGCATCGAACTGTTTGATCTGGCATTTCTGCTCTCGGTTTATGGCGAGAGCTGCGAGTAGCCTACACTTACTAACGGGAGCGGAAATGGTTGAACGTCATGCTGAGCCCTTCGACTCCGCTCGGGACAGGCTTCGCGGAGCATCTTGCCCCTTTCTCAAGCAGATTCCTCGCGGAGCCTGTCCTGAGCGAAATCGAAGGGCTCCTAAGAAACTACGAAAGTACATGTTTAACGTTGCAGCCCCGTGAGGGGCGACAGTCAGTAGCCGGGGCGTGAGCCCCCGGAAAACGTGACGCTCGGTGATGAGAGCCCCGGAGGGGCGACAGAGAGTTCCCGACACGCGCCGCGTCTCTACCGCCCCTCCGGGGCTTTCGGCACAAAACGCTCCCTTACCCCAGGGCTCACGCCCTGGGCTACTATCTTTCGTCCCTCCGGGACTATCAGAAGGCTAAACGCGTACTTTCTAAAAGTAGTTTCTTTCACCCGTGGCCGGCAACGCTGGTGAAAAGCTCGGAATGACAACGTTCAACATTTCCCGCTCGGAGTAATACGTTAATCCAGAATACATTCATACATCCGTTTCATCACGCTGGAAGCGTGGGGCACTTGTATCCGTTCACGTTGCGGAGAGTTTTGCGCTTGAGACAACTGTGACGCCGGCGGATTGCATTTCTCTGATCGCTGTCGCGGCGTCGCTGGGGTGGAGGTTGACTGCTCGGCAGGCGTCTTTGATCAGGAAGGTGTTGAAGCCGAGGTCGGCGGCGTCGAGGGCGGTGAACTTGACGCAGTAGTCGGTCGCCAACCCCAGGATGTAGACGTCGCAGACGGCTTGTTCTTTCAAATAATCGGCCAGGCCGGTGGCTTGGCGGCGACCGTTGTCGAAGAAGCCGCTGTAGCTGTCGACGGCGGGGTCGCTGCCCTTTTGGAAAACGCGGGCAAAGCGGCCGGTGTCGAGCTCACTCGCGAAGGCGGCACCAGGCGTGCTTTGCACACAGTGGACGGGCCAGAGGACTTGATCCAGGCCGTTGAGATCGATCACGTCGCCGATGTCTTTGCCGGGATGATTGGCGGCGAAGCTGCCGTGATCGGGAGGGTGCCAGTCTTGCGTGGCTACGACGAGGTCGAACATCGATGCGATGCGGTTGGCGATGGGGATGATTTCGTCGCCGTTGGGGACGGCGAGTGCGCCGCCGGGGAGAAAGTCGTTTTGGATGTCGACGATGATGAGAGCGTTCATTTTAGGGTTCAGGGTTCAGGGTTCAGAGTGATTCTTGTTCTCCGGTATGGTTGGCGACTAGCCCAACTTCCGCACCAGTAGGTGCGAGGTGCTGTAATAATAGGGTTTACGCGTTTTTTGCGTCACTATATGGCGCCTCGCCGTCGGACCAGATCTTCCTTGGGGGCATGATTTTCGTGGGGACGCCGAGGAGCTCGTACAGCTCGACGTGCTGGGGCTCCGCGGGTAGAGTCGAGATGTGGCGCGGTGGCGGCGGTTGCCGTTCCGTTTCCACATCCCGCTCGTCAAACCGGACGTGCGGATTTCCCGCATCCGGCTTTCGGACAAGGGCTCATGCCTTCGCCCACGGGAAGTTGCGCGTGCGAAGCCCAAGCCGGACGAGGCCGAGTTCCTGGTCGAGGTACTCGTCGGGGAAGCGTGAGGTTCCCCGGCCCGGCGTCTTGTGCTTTGCACACAACCACTGACGCAGCC
>JAUWNI010000033.1 GCA_030612705.1 Phycisphaerae bacterium
TTTAGTCCGCGCGGCGCCGCGGGGAGTATAATTTCCCCTTCCCGAAGGACCGCGCGGACTAAAGTCCGCGGCTCTTCGAGTATTGTTGCCGGCTCTGCCGCGCGGGCCGTCACGTGGCGCTCACCCGTTCGATGTAACCCCATACCCTTGCGTTACCCGCCGAACTCGACAACATTATACCTGTGACCAAACGACAACGACGCGCGAACCTGATCGCCATCCTGATCGGCCTCGCCGCAACGGCGGTAGTCCTCGCGGCCTACTCCCTCGGCCAGCTCGAGCGGCTGGAGTGGATCACGTATGACCTGCGCTTCCGCCACACCAACTCGATCCAACCCAGCGACCGGATCGTCTGCCTCGACATTACCGATCGCGACCTCGAGCTGGTCGGTCGCTGGCCCTGGCCCCGCGACCTGCAAGCTTCGCTGGTAGCCGTCCCGGCCGAGTTCGGCGCGCGGGCCATCCTGCTCGACCTGACCTGGACCGAACCCGAAACCACCCGCTCGATCGACCCCGACCATGCCGACATCGTTACGAAGCTCGACGAACTCGCACAAGGCGAGCCGCCCGAACGTGTCTTCCCCGATCTTGTCCTTCATAACGCAATCGCCTCGGCCGGTAACGTGTACCTCGCCTATCACCATTCCATCGTCGACCTCGAACGCGGCAGTGCATTCCGCGATCTGGTCGACCTGCTGCTCAACGACAAGACCGCCGCTGCCACGCGGCTTGCTTCCGAGATCGACAAGCGGCTGCGACAGCGGATCAAAAACGACAAAGACTACGCCTTGCAGCGCCCGCTCGACCGCGCCCTGATCGTCGCCGCTCTCATGCGGGATCCCGCGCTCGCTGAACAGCAATTGGCCGAGCGGCTGCAAATTGACGACGTGCGGTTCCTCGAACGCGCCTTCGAGCGTTGCCGCGAAGCCACCCTGCGGTGGAAACTGACGGATTGGCTCAATGCTCAGCCACAGCGCTGGCGGGCCGACCCCGACGAGTTGGTCGCCCGCTTCTACGCCACGCTGACCGACCAGGGATTCTCCGGCAAAAGCCCCTTGAAACATGCCGTCATCCGGGCCTACCGCGAAGTGCTCAGCTACGCTGCCACCACTCGAGAACAGCTCGCCCCGCTCGATCGCCTCGCCCCGATTACCCAATCCGTCGACGGGATCACCCCCGTGCACTTCATCCACGCCCGCGCGGCCCGCCGCTGCTGCTTCGCCAACTTCGAGCCCGACCTCGACGGTACCGTCCGCCGCGTCGCTCTGACCCGGTGCCACGAAGATCGCTTGCTCAGCCAACTGGGCTTCTCCGTCGGCTGGGACCTGCTCGGCATCTTGGCGGACGATGTCGTGGCCGAACCACGACAAATCACGCTCACTCCCGCCGACCCGTCGCGCGGCCCGCTCGTGATCCAGCTCGATGATCGCGGACGCACGCTTATCCCCTGGGTTCGCGGACGCGAGTGGACCAAGCAGTTTACTCATCTGCCGGCCAGCGCCGTGCTCCGGCTGCACGACCTTCGTCGAAACATGAATCACAACCGCCGCGAGCTCGCCGGCCTGCGTCGGCTTGTTTTCTCCAGCGAGTTCCTGCCGGAATTTAACGAGCTGGCCGACCTGCTCGTCGAATGCCCGGAGTTGGAGCGGCAGGCCGAGCTCGAACGCCTGCGCGGCGATAGTGAGCTCGCCGAGTTCTATAACGAGCAAATCGTTAAGATCGAGACCGAAGCCGCCCGCGGCGAGCGTAAACTGCGAGCATTCGTCGCCCAACAGAAGGACCAGCCCGAACGGCCGCAACGACCGGGCGAGGGTCTCTCCCCTCGAATCATCGACGACGTGCTCTACTACCTCGGTGAACTCGATCGCCTCCACGCCGCCCGCCGAGGCATCGAGAGCGAAATCGAAGACATCCGGCATCGTCTGGCACCAATCTTCCAGGACAAAATCTGCGTGGTCGGTTACGCCGCCACCTCACTGGCCGACATGGTCCCGATCCCCACGCACCCCCGCGTCCCGGGCGTCATGGCCCACGCCAACATCCTCAACGGCTTGCTCACCGGGCAACTCGTCCGCTGGGCCACGATGCCGATCAATGTCGCGATCGTTATCGCCTTCGGCTTTGCCACCACGTTGATTGCCGCCTTCCTCCGGCCGCGCTTAGGCCTGCTGCTGGTCGCTTTCATGGTTGTGGGTTTCGTCGCGATCGGCGGAGCGCTGGCGTTTTACCGCTGGTCGTACTGGCTCGCGCTCACGCCGCCAATCGCGGTAATGCTGCTCAGCTACGTCCTGATCGCGGTCTACCGCTACATCTTCGTCGAAGGCGAACGCCGCCAACTCGCCACCGCCCTGGGCCAATACACGTCAAAGGAAATAGCCCGGCAGATGGCCGAAAACCCCGAGCTATGTCGCCGAGCCGAAATGCGCGAAGTAACCGCGGTCTTCACCGACCTCAAGGGCTTCACCAGCATCTCCGAGCGCATCGGCGCCCAACGCACCCAGGAACTGCTCAACGTATGTCTCGGTTGCTTTACCCGGGTCATGCTGCGGCACGAGGGCATGGTGAACAAATTCATCGGCGACGGCGTCTTCGCGTTCTGGAACCCGCTGATCTACCCCCAGGCCGACCACGCCCGCCGGGCCTGCGAAACCGCGGTGGATCTCCTTACCGACCTGGACGAGCTCAAGGCCGAGCAGCGCCGCCCCGGCGGCGCCCCCGCTTTCGACGAGCTAGTCATCCGCGTCGGCATCGCCACCGGAAATGCCATCGTCGGCCCCTGCGGCAGCGAGCAGAAATACGACTACACCTGCATCGGCGACTCGGTCAACGTCGCCTCTCGACTCGAATCCGGCAACAAATTCTACGGCACCCAAATCCTCATAAACGACGTTACCCGTCAACAGGTCGGCGACGCGTTCGAGTTCCGCCCGCTCGGCGGCGTCCGCGTCAAGGGCAAACAAGAGGCCGTCCCCGTCTACGAGCTCCTCGGCCGCGCCGGACACGTCCCCAACGACATTCTTGACTATGCCCGCGCCTTCGGTCAGGCCATCGCGCTGTTCCAGCAGCGCCAATGGAAAGCCGCCCTGAAAGCCTTCGAGACATGTATCCAGCACCGCCCCGACGACCTCGCCGCCGAGAGCTACCTCGAGGCCACGGCTCTCCATTTGGCCAGCCCCCCCGGCGACGACTGGACCGGCGCAATCGAGCTAAAAGAGAAGTAGCAAACCGCCGGAAGAGCCGCGAACTTCAGCCCGCGTGGCACAACCTGAAAGCCTTGGAACTGCAAACGGCCGATTTCATCTCCGTTCGCGAAGCTTTTCGTTGCATGGGTGGCCCGTCGCTTCAGCGGCGGGGGACACGAATGGACGGTCGATTCGTGTCCCCCACGGCTAAAGCCATGGGCCACCCGTACAGAGTTCAAAGTGTAAAGTGAGTGCTCTCAACGGCGCAGCCCAGCAATAATCCCAAATCGTCAATCTTCAATCGTTAATCCCCATGCCCCTTTGGTTGCGGCCAACAGCCGCGCCATGTCTTGGCGGTTCAATTCGTCTCGCAGTTTCCGGAAATCCCGGAAGAACTTTCTTTATCGGTCGCTCGGCGGCCATAATGCTTTCCGCGAGACCGCTTAACGCCGTTGGAAAGGCAGTTTGCGCTACGGATTCAGTTTAGCTTCACCGCAACCGTCCGGATAGACGATAACCCGATAAAGGAAGGGGTTTCCGGGTAAACTCGCGCGCGTGGCCCGTGTTTCCCGCAAGCTCTGATATTCATGGTCGAACTAGAGAGAATTCCCGGCATGACCTCTGCGACGACTAATAAAACAGCACAGCCCGATACCGCGGATACCGACGCAAATCCAAGCGAGACGCACGTTAAGCTCCAGGCTCGTGCCGAGAAATGGGCGCGGTTGTGCAAAGACCTCTCCACTCGCGCGGACGAGTTGCGCCAATTGCGCGACGAAGTCACCCCCCGCGCCAAGGAGTTGGACCAGCGCAGCCGACAACTCGACCAGCGGGCCACGCAGATCGATGAAAAGCTCCAGCAAATCGAGGCGTTCACGACCGAGCTGAGTCGCGGAGCAAACGAGCTCCATTCCTATCGTGTCGATTTGGATCGACGCCGCGATACGTTGGAGCAGGAAAGCGCCCACGTGGCGTCACGAGAGCGCACACTGGGCTTCCAGACCGCCGAGTTGAACGAGCTCAAGGCCAAGCTCGACAAGCGGCAGGCCGTACTCGACGCCGACGCTGCCAGACTCAAGGTGCTAAAAGAGGTTTACACCGCCCAGGCGGCTGAATTGGAACCTCGCGCACAGGAGTTGGAGAATAAGCGCGTCGCGCTCGAAAACGAATCCAAGAGCAAGGCAAACGAGTTGGACGTGCGCGAGGACGCCCTTAAAAAACAGCAGGCCGCCCTCGATAACGAACTCAAGACCAGGTCGAATGAGCTGGACGCGCGTAAGGACGCCATTAAAGAACAGCGGGCCATCCTCGATGGGAACATTGATAAACTCGACGCGCGACAAAAGCAACTCGACGCCCTGGCGGTGGAAATCGAATCCCGCACGGCGAAACTGGATCAACGGCAGGCCGCGTTAGAGGCAGACCTCGAAAAACGTCACGCGCTGATCTACGAACTCAACGCCCGGGAATCCAATCTCGACGTACGGGAAAACGACGTCAAAAACCGTCAGACCGCACTCGGCGCCCGCGTGGCCGGACTCGAAGCCCAGGTGGCGGAACTTGAAGAACGTAAGAGAACGCTCGTCGCCTGCACCCGGAAGCTGCTCGTCTGTCAGACCGAACTCGACGACACCACAATCAAACTGAAGAACTTCCGTCACGAACTGTACGATCTCACCGAGGAGCTTGACCAGGACTTCGGTGAGTCCGTCTCACAGGAAGGTGAGTTGCAAGCCGACATGGGAACCCGGCCGGGATGCTCGGTGCCAACACCGCCCCGCGGCGGATCGTCCCCGGCAGAGGCAACGACGAAGCTGCCGTTTTCGCCCCCCGTGTCGGCCGCGCCGCCGCGACAGCCGGCCCGCTCCGAATCGAAAGAGTGCGCCAAGAAATCCTGAGCGCTCGCCTCGTGCTCCGCCAACGTTGATCCGATGGATCATCGTTGATTGGGTGGCCCACCTCTTTAGAGGTGGGGGACACGAATAGAGCTTCGATTCGTGTCCCCCACGGCTAAAGCCATGGGCCACCCGCCCATCAATTGAGGTGTAACGGAGCACTTGTACCGGCCCGAGCGGAGGGCGCCCGCGTACTTACTTCTTGAGCTTGGCAGCTAGGATCGTCAAGAGCGTATTGTTGTCGAGCGGCTTCTGGAAAACGCCCGCCAGCCCGAGCTCGGCATAGTCGGCGCTCATGACAAGGTCGTCACCGACCGAGCTTAGCATGTAGATCGGCGCCTGGTTCCCGAGCACCCTCAATTCCTTGACGAAGGCCACGCCGGCATCCACCTCTTCCATCATCAAGTCGAGGATGAGCAGGTCGGGATTGCTTTCCTTGTAGGCCTTGAGCCCGTCCTCGGCCGTTGCCGCCTCGGCCACCTTGTAGCCGTTACCCTCGAGCACGACCCTGAGCGCGTAACGAATGTCCGGGTCGTCGTCGATCACCAGAATTACGTGTTTTCCGTCTTGCATTATGCATCCCCGCTGGAAGCCGTGCATGCCGCCCGCGCACCCGGCTCGCCGGCGGGACGCCGGTGCCACGACTGGTGCTCGGCGGCAACTTTATCAAAGTTACCCGTCCGGAAGACCGAGATGATGAACTTCACCGCGGCCGCCAGGTTCACCCGCGCCCGCTCCGAAAGCCGTTCGTCATACTCGTTGAATTCATAGCCGCGAATGCCGAGACAATAGCCCGGCGAGCTCGACCCAAACAACTCCTCCGCCAGTGCCAAAACCGCCGTCGGCTCGACGCTGTGACTGCTGAAGCTCAGCGCCGGCTTAGGCTCGATCCGTTCAAAATAGAACGGCTCCGGCCCCGACACCGCCGCATCCGCGAAAATAACCGCGTCGTGTTGGGCGATCGCGGCGGCATCCTCGACCGTCAACTGATAATCCGAATCGACCGTCACCCCGGGGAGATCAAGCTGCTCGACCTCCGCGGCCAGAGCAGGCCCGAGGCCGTCGTCCAAACGGCCCGGGTTACCATAGCCGATCAACAGCACTTTCCGAGGCCGATCACCCATTATCTCAACACCCAACGATTAGCTATTAGCAATTCTTTATTTGCTCCGCCGATCGATCACGTTGCCTTCACAATCCACCAGTTCGACGACCAGCGGCATCTGCCCGAGGGCGTGCGTCGCGCACGACAGGCACGGGTCGTAGGCGCGGATTCCCACTTCCACGTGGTTCAGCAGTCCCTCGGTGATCTCTTTGCCGTCGATGTATTTGCGCGCGATGGAGTCCACCGCGCGATTCATCGGCTCGTTGTTGTTGGTGGTCGAGACGATCAGGTTCGCCATCGTTACTTGATCGTTCTCGTCGACCTTGTAGTGGTGGAACAACGTCCCGCGCGGCGCCTCGAGCAGGCCGACCGCCTCGCCACGCCGCTCGCCCTTGACCACTAGATCGGTCCCTTGCAGGTCCGGGTCGTGCAGCAGGTCCTTGATCTTCTCGATCGAGTGCAAAAGCTCGATCATCCGGGCCCAGTGATACGCCAGCGAAAGGTTGTTCGGCTTGTTGTCCGTAACCGCCATGAACTCCTTGCGGGCCGCCTCGGCTTCGGGCGTGTCGATGAAGTCGCAGGTATTGACCCGAGCCAGCGGGCCGACGCGGTACCAGCCTTCCTCCGGGCCGAGCGACTTGATGAAGGGGAACTTCATATACGACCACGACCGAACTTCCTCGGCGATGTAATCGTTGTACTTCTCGGGGGCAACGTGGTCGAAGATCTTCTCGCCGTCGGCCGTGATCGCCCGTATACCACCATCGTACAGATCCATCGCGCCGTCCTCGCGAATCAGCGAGAGGTGACTCGACGGGAAGGCCGCAAACTCTTTTGCGAGTTCGAGGTGCTCGACGGTGTAGTCCTTGGCGACCTTCAATGCTCCGCGACCCCATTCGACCATCTGATCCAGGTCTTTCAGGAAGCCGTCGCGCTCTTCGATCGACAGGTTCTTGTTGATCCCGCCCGGAATCGCGCCCGTGCCGTGAATCTTCTTGCCGGCGGTGGCCTTGATCAGCTCCTGACCGTACTTCCGCAGCATCACGCCCTGGACGGCGAGGTCCGGGAACTTCGCAATCACCCCGATCACGTTGCGAATCGCCACGTCGGCATCGAAACCGAACAGCAGATCGGGTGAGCACAGGTGGAAGAAGTGCAAGGCGTGCGACTGGAGCGTCTGGCCGTAGTGCATCAGCCGGCGCATCTTCTCCGCCGTCGGCGTCAGGTTCTCACCACCGACGATACGGTCCATCGCCTTGGCGGCGGCGAGGTGGTGGCTGACCGGGCAGATTCCGCACAGCCGCTGGACCAGGACCGGCACCTCCCAGAAGGGGCGTCCCTGGACGAACCTCTCAAACCCGCGGAACTCGACGATGTGCAGCCGGGCCTGCTGTACCTTGTTTTTCTCGTCGAGCAGGATGGTGACCTTGCCGTGCCCCTCAACACGAGTTACCGGCTCGATGACGACGCGTTTGAGCCCGTTCTTTGCGACAACCACGATAAAAAACCTCCGCTCTCAATTAGTCGTACTTGATCAGCTCGTACGGCAAATCGACGGGTTTGTCAGTTAATAACGCAACTAGTGCTTCCCAGATGGTGTCCGCCGGCGGCGGGCAGCCCGGCAGGTGATAATCGATCTTGACGACCTCGTTGCATGGATAGACCTGTTTGAGCAGCAGCGGGATCTCCGGATCGTTCGGAATCTGCCCACTGGGGTTGTAGACGGTCGGCCCGTTGAGATAAGCCTCCTCCAGACACTCCTTCAGCGGGATCGTGTTGCGCATCGCCGGAATGCCGCCCATGATCGCGCAGTCGCCGACGGAGATCAGGATGTCGCAGTTCTTGCGGAAATCCTGGAGCACGTGCACGTTCTCATCGTTGCAGCAACCGCCCTCGATCAACCCGATCGCGCAGCGCGCGGTGAATTTCTTGATGTCGTTGATCGGCGACTTGTGGAACTCGATCAACTCCACCAGCTTCAGGATCCGGTCGTCAATGTCCAGCAACGACATGTGACAACCGAAACAGCCACAAAGCGAGGTGGTCGCGACTTTCGGCTTGGCCATGGTTAGCTTCCCTTATTCCTAACTGCCCGCGGTCCGCGCGGCTTCAATGTCCGATCCAATGGGCTTGTGATCATAGAGGCGCTCGCCGATCGGGACGGCGTACCCGACGCGTTTCTTGAGAATCGCCCCAACCGGACAGGAACTGACCGCCTGGTCGGTTACGTCGATGTCCGTGTCCGCCAATCGGGCCTCGGCATTCACGGCGATCTGCTTGTCCTTGCCCCGCCCGACGAACTGGAACACGTTCTTCCCGTCCAGGTCGCTCGACGCCCGAATACACCGGCCACAGAGAATGCAGCGATTGCGATCGATGAGAATATCCGGGTGCGACGCGTCCACGTCGCGCTCCGGGAACAGGTACGGATATTTCGGGGCGGCGATCCCGAAACGGTAGGCCATCGCCTGCAACTCGCAGTTGCCGCTCTTCTCGCAAAACATGCAGTAGTGGTTGCCTTCCACGAACATCATCTCGACGATGTTCCCGCGAAGGTGCTGCAACCGTTCGGTGTCGTTCTCAACCACTGTGCCCGGAGCGACCGGCTGCGTGCAGGCGGCTTGCGGCCGGCCGTTGACCATCACAGTACACACACGGCAGGCGCCGTACGGCGAGAGACCCTTGAAGGCGCACAGCCGCGGGATATAGATCCCCGCCTCGTCCGCTGCCTGCATAATCGTCTGGCCCGGTTTGCCCTCGATCTCGACACCGTCGATCATGAAGGTAATCGTGTTGCTCATGTCACGTCCCTAATGTAGCGGCCGGTCTCCGTGCTGGCCGTAGTCCTCTCTCAATCGGCATGAACCGACTTATGCCCGGCAATCTGCTCGGCGTCCCCAACCGCTTCGCTCAGGTCGAACGAAGGCTGCAAACCATCGTCACGTTCCTTCACCAACGCCTCATAAGCCGAGCGGAAGTTCTTCAACGTCGTCAGCACCGGGTTGGGCGAGGTCTGTCCCAGTCCGCACCGACTCGTAGTCTTGATCGTCTCGCCCAGGTCCTGGAGATAATCCAGGTCCGCCGGCTCCCCGTGCCCCGCCAGAATCCGGTCCAGACGCTCCTTGAGCAGCACATTTCCGACCCTGCAAGGTGTGCAGTACCCGCAGCTTTCCTCGATGAAGAAGTCCAGGAAGTAATCCGCCACCTCGAGCACGTTCCGCTCCGGGCCGAACACCATGATGGCACCGCCGGTGGCCAGATCATCGAAACAGATGGTCCGCTCGAACTCGTTCGGGGCGACCATCGCCCCGCTGGCCCCGCCGACCTGGACGGCGATCGCGTCCTCGGCCCCCGCCTGCTTGAGCACTTCGCTGAGCTTTATACCAAACGGCAGCTCATAGACCCCGGGGAGCTTGCAGTCGCCCGAGATGCTCAGCAGTTTGGTGCCGGCGCTGCCTTGCGAACCGTATTCGTTGAACGCCCCGGGTCCCCTCTCGAGAATCTTCGTCACGCAGCATAGCGTCTCGACGTTGTTGACCACCGTTGGACAGTCGAGATAACCCTTCTGGGCCGGGAACGGCGGGCGGTTCTTCGGATCGCCGCGCAACCCCTCGCAGGAGCTGATCAGCGCCGTTTCCTCACCGCATATGTATGCCCCGGCCCCCATCTGGATGACGATGTCGAAATTGAACCCCTCTTTACCGCCCACATTCTGCCCCAGCAAACCGTCGTTCCGACGCCGCTCCAGGACGTGCTCCAGGTATGGTCGCAGGTAGGCGTATTCGCCGCGCAGATAAACGATTCCTGTCTTGGCGCCGATGGCATAGCCGGCGATCGTCATGCCGGCGAAAACACGATCCGGCCGCTCCGTCAGGATCACCCGATCCTTGAACGTGCCCGGCTCACCCTCGTCGGCGTTGCAGATTACGTATTTCTCTTCACCCGTTGCGGCCCGGGTGAACTCCCACTTCATCCCGGTTGGGAACCCCGCCCCGCCGCGCCCGCGCAGCCGAGCCGTTTTGACGGCCCGGATCACCTCGACCGGGCTGATTGCCAGCGCTTGTTTGATCGCCTCCCCGCGGTTTACCGGGCTGAGGACCATCGGGCCTTCCGTGCGAATGTTGTTGACGACCATCGATTGCACCAGCTCGTGGGCGTTGTTCCCGTCGCCCAGCCGATGAACCAGCCGCTTGGGATCCATGTGCTTCTTCAGATCCGCCACGATCTGCCGCGCGATCGATCGATGCAGGTCCGTGACCGGCACGTCGTTGATCAGCGCCGCCGGCGCTTGGTCGCACAGGCCGATGCAAGGCGTGTATTCGAGCGAGATCGTCCCGTCGGGGGTCGTCTCGCCGAACTTGATGCCTAGCGCGTCGCTGAATGCCTGGGCCACACGCTCCACCCCGTGCATCTTGTCGATAATGTCGTTGCAGAGCCGAATGACGACCTTGCCTTTCGGCTTTTCCGAAAGGTAAGTATAGAACGAGACGACACTCTCGACCTCAACGCGATGCGTCCCCACCGCGGCGGCAATGACATCCATCGCCTCGCTCGAAACGCACTTAAATCGCGCCTGCACCTCGCGCACAATGTCCATCATTCGCGTGCGGTCGTTGCTGTGCGACCGGCAGATGTCCTTGACGGTATTCTCCAGCGTTCCACTCATAAATGACCTCAATCGTCTTTCAGTCCAATCGCAACCGGCGTGGCCCGCGCCCGATGTTGCTCGCCAAGCCAGGTCAACCACTGGTTAATACCCTGCCCGCTCGTGCTTGATAACTCGATCAGCGGCGCCCGTGTGTTGATCCGTGACAAATCGTCTCGCACACGCCCAATGTCGTATTCGAGGACCCCCAGCAGATCAACCTTGGTCAACAGAATCGCGTCCGCGAGCTGAAACAACGTCGGGTACTTACCAACCTTGTCGTCGCCTTCCGGAACGCTCAGCAGCACCACGCGCAGATGCTCACCCAAATCGAATGCCGCCGGACAGACCATGTTACCAACGTTCTCGATGAACAAAAAATCGATGTCGTCAAGCTTCAGACCCCGGAGCCCCTCCGCCACCTGGGCCGCATCCAGATGACACCCGCGGCCCGTGTTGATCTGCGTCACCGCGGTCGCCAACTCTTCCAAACGCTCGGCGTCACGTGTCGTCTGCAAGTCCCCGACCAGAACCGCACAGGCGTACTCGCGTGCCAGGGCCGGCAGCGTCTTCTCCAGCAGGGCCGTTTTGCCGCTGCCCGGGGCGCTCATCAGGTTGATCGAGAGAAGACTCGCGCCGCTCATCAGCGCGCGATTGTCCCGCGCGATCGCGTCGTTCGCCTGGAGCACGCTTTCGACGACATTGATCTTCTTCATGACGATTCCACTGCAACCCCTCGCTTGCGCTTAGGGCTCGGTTAATTTCCTCGCGCTTAGGCCTCGGTCCCCTCGCCGGCGCTTGGATCTCTGTCCACTTGGCAGATCACGGATTTTAACACTATGTCGTTGCCGCGGACAATCTCCACGTCCGCTCGGTTACAATCCGGGCACAGGAAGCTGTACGCGATGTCCGGCTCGAAACGCCGCCCGCATTGGCGACACTCGGCCCAGGCTGATATCTCCTCGATTTTCAAGACAGCCTCGTCCGCGAGCGTGTCCGCTCGAACCGCTTCCCAGGCCGCCTGCAACGCTTCCGGCACGACCAGCTTCATCGCGCCGATCTCGACTTCGATAGCCTCGACACGCACCGCGCCGGCCCGCGCCGCCGCCTGAAGCACTCCGTCGAGCATGCTGACCGCGATCGACATTTCGTGCATTTACAGGTTGCTCCCAATCATCACAAGCCGGGAACCGGTAATCTCGAGAAACCGCCTTCCGTACTTTACGAGAATGTCACATGCCGGTCTTTCAGCGGAATCCCCGCGTTTATAGCGAAGAATGGAAGTTCTTGTGACTACGACGACGCCGCATCCCGCGAGTCTTCAGACATTACTCGCAACCACTCCCACGTCTCCAGGGCGTCGCTTTCATCGATCAACGATATCGCGAAACCGGCGTGTGCCAACACCCAGTCGCCGACCGCGGCGCCCGGCGTGAGCACCGTACTGATCTTCAGCCGATTGCCCTGAAGATCGATCAGGGCCTCATCGTCCGCACACTCGATGATCTTTCCTGGAACTGCCAGGCACATACATCCACATCCCGCAAAAAGCTCGGATTGCGCCGCCGTTTATCACGTACCGGCAACTGCCGATCCGCCGCCCGAGCGCACCCGGCCTGTAACGCGCGGCAAAGACATAAAACTCTACACTCGCAACCACGATAGTCAAACCCGCTACGATTAACCCCTACACCATCAACACTACAGCCCGGGGATTTCGTTTCCTGGGGAGAATCTGAACACTCGCAAGACGCTTTCATGCTTGGTTTTACCCAATACCACAACCGCCTTCGATCTTAACTCCTTGACGATAAAGTGGTTACACCAGCCTCGCCACTCCGGCACGAAACATGCATCGTTCTCTGTCGTCCTCCGAAAGGACGGAGGCTAGCGGCAATCGACCAACCCACGGTGAGGCGATGACCTCGTTTCGGATCAGAGAGATCGAGAACCTCGCTCGTCAGCTCCGACGCGGACCCAAACGCCTCGTGCTCAGGCACCTGCTCAACATCGAATTCGCGCTGTCGGTGGTAAAGCCTGAGAAGCGGTATCCGGCGGAATTCGTCTGGCATGCCGTCACGGGCGTCCGGCCGTTCAGCCGAAACGGCAACGGCGACGAGCCCGTTCTCCTCCACGGCGGGGACCTTCGCCGGGATCTGGCCACGCTCGCGGAATTCCTCAGCGCCGGCGCCCCTCTGCTCGCCGGCGCTTGTCCCGAATCCGTCTATTCGACGGCGGAGTTGGCCGAGCGTTTCGACGTGAGCCTGAGAACCATCTCGCGCTGGCGCAAGCGCGGGCTGGTCGCGTGGAAACTGACCGATCCCAGCGGACGGATGCACACCGCGTTTCCGGACCGCGCCGTTCGGCGATTCGTGGTTGAGAATGCCGGTCTCGTCCGTCGAGCGACGGACTTTTCTCTGCTGAACGTTCAAGAGCATTACGAGATCATCACGCGGGCCCGCGCCCTCGCCGAGGGGAACAAATGCACGATCCACTCCGTGGCCCAGGCAATTGCCGCGGAAACCGGTCGCGGTCGGGAAACGATTCGGCTGATTATCAAGCGGCACGACGAGACCTGCCCGCGGGATGCCATTTTCAAGCAGCGCGCGCCATCCGACCGAGTGCGTGCTCGGCGACTTCAGATTTGGGAAGCCCACCAGGATGGAGTAATGCTGGAAACACTCGCAAAGAAATTTGAAACGCCGATCGCGGACGTCTATCGCATTGTGGCGGAGATGCGGGCCCGTGAGATCGAATCGCGGCCGATCGAGTACATCGCGAGCGAAGAATTCACAATGCCGAACGCCGACGCGGTCATTTTGAAAGACCATGCCGTCGAGCATCTTTATGTGAAACTCCCGAGTAAGCAGCGCGTGCCGCCGGACTTGCCGCCCTATCTGCGCGAGCTTTTCAACCTCCCGCTGCTGACGCCCGCGGGGGAGTTCGCCCTGTTTCGCAAGATGAACTACTTGAAGTTCCAGGCCGAATCATTGCGGCGACAAATCGTGCCGGAAACCGTCAAGGCCGCCGACCTGGACCGGATCGAAGCTTTGCTGGACGATGCCGGCGAGATCAAGAATCGAATCACCCGCGCGAACCTGCGCCTGGTGGTCCGGTTCGCGAAGCGGCACATGTCGCCGCTCTGCGATCTGTTCGAGTTGGTCAGCGACGGCAATGTCGCCCTGCTCCGGGCGATCGATCTATTCGATTTCACCCGCGGCTTCAAGTTCAGCACGTACGTCTCATGGGCCGTCATCCGCCAATTGGCGGGCGCGACTTCCAAAGCACAACGGCAGCGCGCTCGCTATCAGACCGGGCAGGAGGAATTCCGCGAAGTGCTCTCGGCCACGATGGAGGAGGACGAACCCGCCGCCGACGCCCGCGCGCTGCTCGGACGAATGTCCACGTCGCTTTCGACACGGCAGTGGTTCGTGCTATGCAGCCACTTCGGCCTCAACGGACACGGCAAGCCGAAGACGCTCGAACAGATCGGCAAGCGGCTAGGCGTAACAAAAGAACGCATCCGGCAAATCGAGTCGCAGGCCTTCGGACACCTGCGCCAAACCTTCAGCGAGCAATTCAAGCGGCTCTGGAATTAATACGGATTCCATGGGAGCCTGTCCCATGGGCTGTCATCCGCAATCCGCATTACGGACAGGTTGTCCCGTAGACGGCCAGCAACGCCGCTAGGTCGGCAATGTCCACGTCACCGTCGCGGTCAAGGTCGCCATCCGTGTACACAGCTCCGGTAGTAGTACCGTAGCTGCCGAGCAGTTCTGCCAGGTCGGCGATGTCCACGTCATCGTCTCCGTCGAGGTCGCCGAAACACGTCTCGCCCTGGAATTCGTAGGCGCCCATGTCCACGATCGGGGGCGAGCCGAAGCCGTCGTCGGGCATGCCGGGATCATCGACGAAGCGCGGATTACCGTCGAGGTCGGTCGTGATATCGGCCGGTACGGCCGTGTTGTCGCCGCGGTCGATGCACGGCGAGCCGGCGGTAAGGTGGTAGTCCTCGTTGTCGGCATCGACGAACAGCGGATCGGCGTCGATGTTGCCAACGCCGGTCCAGCCGCCCTGAACGTCGCAGTAGCTCGCCGCGGGGGTGCCCGAGGAAACCGAGATCTCGTCCGGCGTATCGCCCCAGAGGATGGTGTTGCTCAGCGTCGGGCTGCTGTGCCAGCAGCGGAACCCGCCGTCGTGCTGCTCCGCCGTGTTCGCCGTGATCGTGCAGTTGGTGATCGTCGGGCTGCCGGAGGAGCAGCAGATGCCGCCGCCGGCTCCCGACGCCGTGTTCCCAGTGATCGTGCAGTCGGTAATCGTCGCGCTGGCGGGGCAGGCCGGATATCAGGTCGATGTCGAGGCGCTGCTGGCCGAGGTGACCGCGGCGCGCGACGACGTGAAGTTGGCCGGCTCGCAGTTGGAGACGGCGATCCTTACCGCCGCGGAGGCGGGCCGGGACGACACTTTCGACCAGGCGCTCGAGGACGTGATCAGTGCGGCGTTGCAACGGCTGATGACCGCGAACGAGAGTCTGTTTGTCGAGTCGCAGGCGCTCTCCGCGGTCGTCACCGTGCTCCGCGACGCCCGCGTCAACGGCGAGAGCGAAGTGGGTCAGGATCAGATCGACGTAACGGCCGCGTGGGCACGGCTCGACGCACACACCGAGATCACCGAGATGCGCGCTAGTTGGGATCGCGTTGCCCGTGATGTGTTCTCCGCGTTCGTCACCCGCCTGGTGGCCCAGCAGGCCGATCAGAGCGAGTCCACGGATTCCGAGTAGCTCGCAGTGTGGGTAATGCCCGCCATTTCCCTTATCGTCATTCGCCGACGCGACATCATGTGGTGGGCATACCCACCCTATGGCCTACGGCTCGATCGATATCGTCGTACACATGTACGGCACGATCAGCCTGGACGACGACGGCGATGACGACTCCGGGCACCTGCTGGGCGACCTCACCGCCGGCAGCCCGCACAACGTAACCATCACCGGAACCGGCGAGCATACCGGCAATATCTATTTCAACGGGAACACCGAGGAGCAAATGAAGCGAAGATATTTCAGGTATAACCTGAAAATCGGCAATCCGGAAATCCCCAACGCGATCATGCGCGGCAACATTTACATCAGGTACGGCACGCGGGGCTGTGGATATGGAGCCGGCGGCCTGCTCAACATCTACGGCGATATGTATGGAAGCGTCCAGATTGGCGATGAGATATTAGGTGATAATGGCCCAAACGAGGACAATGCGTACACCACAATATACATTGCGAAGTCACTCTACAATAACATCACTGTCGTCGGCGACTTGGGCAAGAAAAGTTTCTTGTATATGTCCGGCCTGATCGAGATCGGTGAAGATTTTACCCCGCCGGAAGGTTCGAGCGCGATCCCGACCATCGATATTGGCCGGAGAATCGTTGGAAACATGCACAACACAGCCCGTAGGGCAGGCCGCGGACCGTAGAGCCAACTTGCTATTCGAATGGGGCGTCGCCAACTGGAAACGTCTCGCACGCAAGAATGCGAGGCCTGCCTTCGCGTGCTGTGGGCGACCGCGTCGCGCAGATGGTGGCGAAGATGTATTTTGAGCCATTCGTTGAGCCGCATTTCCATCCCGACTCATACGGGTATCGGACTGACTTGGCCGCGCTGCTTGGCGCGTATTACGCCTGCGATGGTGACTTGGACTACGACCCCAACGCCGACTTCGACGCCAACGGCTGCGTCGATCTCTGGGATCTGCTCACATTGCTGGACAACCACGGGGCGGGTAGGTAGAAGCAGGTCAGTCCGGAGTTCTATTCCTGAGGCGATTCACGCCCCGCCCGGCGGGCGTCGAGGAAGGATTGTAGGATTACCTGGGCCGCCAGGGCGTCGCGGAACTTTTTCCGTTTGGCGGGGGTCAGGCCGGCGGATTGCATGATTTCGTCGGCTTGAAAGCTGCTCAAGCGCTCGTCCCACAGCTCGACCGGGAGATTTCCCAGCCGACGGAGCTGATCGGCAAAATTCTGTGAAAGTTGTGCCTGAGGACCGAACGAGCCGTCCATATTGAGCGGGAGGCCGACGACGAAGGCGTCGATCTCGTTTTTTGATGCCCATTGCACGACCTGCCGGGCGTCTCCGGGAGCGGTTCCGGTCGCCTCAAGCGTGGTCGCCGGTGAAGCAATCGACTCACCCGGGTCGCTCAGCGCCAGTCCGATGCGGCGTTTACCGTAGTCGATCCCAAGCCAACGCGACATAAGTCCTTTCCAATGCGAGTGTTACGCGGATTCTACGCAGTCGTGACACGGCGAATAGAGTGCGTCAGATACATGCGTGGGACGATGGTGGATGGGACGGGCGCTCCGCCGTCGAATTGCTCCAACAGCGTACGAGACGTCCGCTCCACCCGTTAGATAGTGGACTCTCCCACATCAATGATGTACTCTCCCGCAACCGTGATGTTCACTCTGACGAGCGGGCTACCTCACATTTTCGAGTTTGTCCGGCCTATGAGCAAAATCGGTTCCCATTCGGCGGAAGTCCGTAAAAAAAATCGATAGACGCTTGCCGAACCGTGGATTGTTATTATACTAGTACGATTACGAATGGGCTACTAGCCTCATTGAGGGCTGGCGCCTACCGCTTCGGGTGGTCGGAGCGACAAATTAAGCACACGCAGCAATCAGCAGCGGAGACGTGAAGGCTTGAGCACACGCAATCTCGCTGCAATCCGCAGTATCCCGCCTAGGGAGTTATGAAAGTCATCGGGCTGATGCTTGATCACGAGGGCTTCCCGTATGGATATTCAGAACGTATGTGATTTCAGCCGCTATGGCGACGCGGTTGTGATTCCCAACCTAATCGAAATTCAGACCAAGTCGTACGCGCGTTTTCTCCAAAACGACCTCGCGCCCGGCAAACGCAAGAAGCAGGGTCTCGAAACGCTCCTGCGCGAGACGTTCCCGATCGAGAGCTACGACGGCAATATGCGCCTCGAGTATCTCGATTACACGCTCGATGCACCGCGCTATACTCCCGACGAGTGTCGCGAACTGGGCCTGACCTTCGGCATGCCCTTCCGCATCCGCGTGCGCCTGCACCGTAAGGACAAGGAAGAGATCACGGAAGAGTTGATCTACCTCGGCGAACTCCCGCAGATGATCGGCGGGGGCGAGTTCATCGTCAACGGCTCCGAACGCGTCATCGTTTCGCAGTTGCACCGCTCGCCCGGCGTGGATTTCGTCAAGGAATCAGCCGAGGGCGATCGCGCTCTGCACGCCTGCCGCATTATCCCCGAACGCGGTTCGTGGATCGAGATCAACGTCACCCGCAAAGACATCCTCGCCATCCGGATTGACCAGTCCAGCAAGATCGCGGCGACCACCTTCCTGCGGGCGCTGGACGAGAAGTACGGCACGTCCGAGGCGATCATCCGGTCGTTCTATTCGGTCAAGACCGCCTCGGTTCGCAGCCTAAAGCCCGAGATGTGGGTCGCCGCCACGGTCGTCGATCCCGAGACCGGCGAGGAACTGGTTGGCGCCGGCCGGCAGATCGGCGAAGCCCTCAACAAGATTCGCGAGTCGTCGATCAAGCAGGTCGACGTCATCCGCAAAATGATCGACCCGATCATTTTGAACACGCTCGCCGAGGACAGCGCCACTACGCACGAAGAGGCCGTGCTGAAGATCTACGCCCGGCTGCGGCCCGGCAACCCCATCCAGCTCGAAAAGGCCAAAAAGCTCTTCCAGGAGAAGTTCTACGACGAAAACCGCTACCGGCTCGGTAAGGTCGGCCGCTTTCGCCTCAACCGCAAGTTCGAGCAGGGCATCGCCGAGTCCGAGATGGTCCTGCGCCCCGAGGATTTCCTGAGCGCCTTGCAGTACCTGCTCGCGTTGCGCAGCGGCGAGGGGCAGGTTGACGACATCGACCACCTCGGCAACCGCCGCCTGCGAACCATCGACGAGCTCGCGTCGGATGAGATGCGCAAGGGCTTCCTCAAACTTCGTCGCACCGTTCAGGAGCGGATGAGCCTCAAGGATCCCGAGACGATCGGCAAGATTGCCGAGCTGGTGAACACCAAGAGCATCTCGAGTGCGATCGACTTTTTCTTCGGCCGCAGCGAGCTTTCACAGGTGGTCGATCAGACCAACCCGCTATCGCAGCTCACGCACGAGCGGCGTCTGTCGGCGTTGGGCCCCGGCGGCCTGAACCGCAAGCGGGCCGGCTTCGAGGTCCGCGACGTGCATATCAGCCACTACGGCCGCGTTTGTCCGATCGAAACGCCCGAAGGCGTCAACATCGGCCTGATCGCTTCGCTGGGTATCTATAGCACCGTGGACGAATACGGCTTTTTGATCACGCCCTACCGCAAGGTCCAGCGCGGCAAGGTCAACGGCGACGTCGTACGACTGCGGGCGGACGAGGAAATGAAGGCCATCCTCGCGCCGCCGGATGTCGTCGAGTTGCCCTCGGAGGAAGGCGCGATTCCGGCGGTCGAAACCAAGGACGAGTATCTCGCTCGCTGGCGGAAGGCCGGCGCCGAGCGCCGCGGCGGGAAGTTGAGAGATGGTACGTTATTGGCACGCGTCCACGGTGACTTGAAACAGGTCACCAAGGAAGGCATCGACTACATCGATATCTCGCCGAAGCAGACTGTCGGCGTGTCGGCGGCGCTGATTCCCTTTCTCGAGCACGACGACGCCAACCGCGCCCTGATGGGTTCGAACATGCAGCGGCAGGCGGTTCCGCTGATCCGGACCGACCCGCCGATCATTGCCACCGGGATGGAGCGCGCGGTCGCGGAAAACAGCGGCATGGTCGTGAGGGCTCATAAGGGGGGGGCGGTTACGTACGTCGACTCCCGGCGGATCGTGATCGACGACACCGACGAATACGAGCTGCGAAAGTTTGTCGGTTTGAACGAGCGAACGTGCTTAAACCAGCGCCCGATCGTTCACGAGGGGCAGCGGATCAAGGCCGACCAGATTATCGCCGACGGGGCCTCGACGCACATAGGTGAGTTAGCTTTGGGTCGTAATGTGCTGGTCGCGTTCCTGACCTTCGACGGCTACAACTTCGAGGACGCGATCCTGATCTCCGAGCGGCTGGTCAAGGACGACTCCTTCACCAGCATCCACATCGAGTCGCACGAGATCGAGATTCGTGAGACCAAGCTCGGGCGCGAGGAATTCACGCGCGACATCCCGAACGTCTCCGAGCGAGCCCTGGCTAACCTCGACGAGCGCGGCATCGTTCGCACGGGTATGCGCGTCGGTCCGAGTGAGATCCTGGTCGGCAAGGTCTCGCCCAAGAGCAAAACCGAGCTGAGCCCCGAGGAAAAGCTCCTGCACGCGATCTTCGGCCGTTCCGGCGAGGACGTGAAGAACGATTCGCTCGAGCTGCCGGCGGGTCAGGAAGGGATCGTGATCGGCTCGCGGCACTTCTCGCGCCGAACGCATCTCAACGAAGAGCAGAAGAAGAAGATCGATGCCGAGATGAAGGCTTTCAAGATCGAGAGCGATGAACGCCGCGTCAAGCTCTTCAAGCGGATGTGCAACACGATCGAGGAGCTGACCGGGCAGGTCATGATCGACCCGAACTCGCGTCAGAAGGTCGGCAAGAGCGATAATCCGGATGTCATCCTCGAACAGGTTGAGATGTTCACGCTGAACTGGGTCAAGCCGGCCGCCAAACGCGGCGACGCCAAAGCGATCTACGAGCAGTACTGGCCGCGCATCATTGCCATCGGGGAAGATTGCAAACGACGGCTGGGACACATGAAACGCGGCGATGAGTTGCCGTCCGGTGTCCTGGAGATGGTCAAGGTCTACGTCGTCACCAAGCGCACGCTGTCGGTCGGTGACAAAATGGCCGGCCGGCACGGGAACAAGGGCGTCATCGCCCGGATCCTGCCCGAAGAGGACATGCCCTTCCTCGAGGACGGCACCCCGGTCGACATCTGCCTCAACCCGCTCGGCGTCCCCAGCCGAATGAACGTCGGCCAGATTCTAGAAACGCATCTGGGCTGGGCGGCGGCCGTGCTGGGCTTCCAGGTCATCACGCCGGTCTTCGACGGCGTGACCGAAGAGCAGATTCGGAAGGTAATCGAGGCGGCCAATGCCACGATGCGCAAGCGAGCCCAAGATGTCGATGTGGTTCGCCAGGCCGGCAAGACCGGGGAGATCCTGGTCGAAATGCTGCCCAGTGGGAAGGTGCCGCTGTGTGACGGGCGCACCGGCGAAGTGTTCGACCAGCCGGTCACGGTCGGCTACATGTATCTGCTGAAACTTCACCACCTGGTCGACGACAAGATTCACGCCCGCTCGACCGGCCCCTACAGCCTGATCACCCAGCAGCCGCTCGGCGGGAAGGCCCGCACCGGCGGCCAGCGGTTCGGCGAGATGGAAGTCTGGGGACTCGAAGCGTACGGCTCGGCGTATATCCTGCAGGAGTTGTTGACCGTCAAGAGCGACGACGTCGAGGGTCGCACCAAGATTTACGAGAGCATGGTCAAAGGAACGCACACGCTCAACGCGGGCACGCCGGTCTCCTTCGACGTGCTCTGCAACGAAATCCGCGGGCTGGGACTGAACATCCAGCTCGAAAAGCGGAAGCTGTTTTAGTCGGCGCAGGCTGCAAGGGATGGCGAGATGGCCGCGGATCCCGACAACCTGAACATCGCGTACGGAACCGTCGAGGACACCAATCCTCGGGAGTTGACGCGGTTCTATGAGCGGCTGCGCCACGACATCGTCGCCCAGCCGACTCAGATCGAGAAAATGATGGCGGCCAGCGCGGCGTTCGTGACCGCCCGGCGCGACGGGGAGCTGATCGGAATCGCCCGTGGCGTCAGCGATGGCCTCCGCGGCTACTTGACCGAGTGCAAGCTCGACCCGGCTTATCAGGGTCCGGCGGCGGTCACCGGCATGGACGGCCGGATCGAGCACGACGAGCGCGGGATCGCCGCCGAAATGGCTCGACGCGTGCTCGATGCGATGGTTGCCGCCGGCGTGCGGCGAATCGACGTGCTGGCCTGGGGCACGGAAGTGGATTTTTGCGAAGAGTTGGGTTTCAAACGGCAGGGTGGTCTGGTTGGTCTCACCATGCAGGCCAAAAACCAGGCCGCAAACGGATAACGAGAGGGAAGATATCCGATGGCCGATACGGTTTATGATCGAATCAACGATTTTTCGGCGGTACGCATTGGACTGGCCTCGCCCAACGACATCCGCGCGTGGTCCTTCGGCGAAGTAAAAAAGCCGGAGACCATCAACTATCGCACCTATCGCGCGGAAAAGGACGGCCTCTTCTGTGAACGCATCTTCGGCCCCGAACGGGACTGGGAGTGCTTCTGCGGAAAGTACCGCGGCGTCAAGTACAAAGGTATGATCTGCGATCGCTGCGGCGTCAAGGTGACCCACAGCCGCGTGCGCCGCAAACGCATGGGGCACATCAACCTCGCCGCTCCCATCGTGCACATTTGGTTCTTCAAGTCGATGCCGTCCCGCCTTGGCACGCTGCTCGACGTGAAGACCTCGAACCTGGAGAAGGTCATCTATTTCCAGGAGTACGTGGTCGTCGATCCCGGCGCTTCGAAGCTCGAACCCAAGCAGCTTCTCACCGAGGAGGAATATCGCCGAGCGGTCGAGGAGTATCGGGACACGGGTTTCCGCGCCATGATGGGAGCCGAGGCTGTCCGCGAACTGCTGTTGCAGATGGATCCGGCCCAGGTCTCGGCCGAGTTGTACGAGGGGCTCAAGAAAACCAACAGTAAGCAGAAGATCAAAGACCTTTCGAATCGGCTGAAGTTGATCGAGGCGATGCGGCACAGCGGTAACGAACCGCACTGGCTGGTGCTCGAAGTTATCCCGGTGATTCCGCCCGATCTGCGCCCGCTGGTTCTGCTCGACAGCGGCAACTTCGCGACCAGCGACCTGAACGATCTCTATCGCCGAATCATCAACCGTAACAACCGGCTCAAGAAGCTGATCGACCTGAACGCGCCCGAGGTGATTATCCGTAATGAGAAGCGGATGCTCCAGCAGGCGGTTGATGCTCTGTTCGACAACAACCGTTGCCGCCGGCCGGTGCTGGGTTCGTCGAACCGCCCGCTCAAGTCGCTGACCGACATGATCAAGGGCAAGCAGGGGCGTTTCCGCGAGAACCTGCTCGGCAAGCGCGTCGACTACTCGGCCCGCAGCGTCGTGGTGGTCGGTCCCGAATTGAAGATGCACCAGTGCGGCTTGCCCAAGAAGATCGCGCTCGAGCTCTACCAGCCGTTCATCATTCGCAAGCTGCGTGAACGTGGGCTGGCCGACACAATCAAGAGCGCCAAGAAGATGCTCGAACGGCGCGAGCAGCCGATCTGGGACATTCTCGAGGGAGTGATCTACCAGCATCCGGTTATGCTGAACCGCGCCCCGACCCTGCACCGCATGGGCATCCAGGCCTTCGAGCCGGTGCTGGTCGAGGGTAACGCGATCAAGATTCACCCATTGGTCTGCAAGGGTTTCAACGCGGACTTCGACGGCGATCAGATGGCGGTCCACCTGCCGCTCTCGATCGAGGCCCAGGCCGAGACGCACGTGCTGATGATGAGCACGCACAACATCTTTAGCCCGGCCAACGGCGCGCCCAACACGCCCGCGACACAGGACATCGTCATGGGCATCTTTTACGTGACCTGCGATCATGCCGGCGAAACAGGCACGCGGGAGCCGGGCAAGGAACTGGCCTTCGCCTCGATCGAAGAGGCTTTAATCGCCTTGTACAGTGAGAAGATCGGGATCCATGCCCGGATTCGCGTTCGCATCCCCCACAAGGAAATCATCAACGGGCAAACCGAGAGCGCCCAGCCCACGCCGGAAAACGGCGTCGTCCTGACCACGGTCGGGCGTTGTATCCTCAACGACGCGCTCCATCCGGAGTTGCCCTTTTACAACTACCCGCTCTCGCAGAAGGGTTCGGCCCGCGTCATCGCCGATTGCCACGAGCGGCTCGGGCGCAAGGCGACGGTCGAGTTGCTCGACAGCGTCAAGACCCTCGGCTTCCAGCGCAGCACGCTGGCGGGCCTGTCGATCGGCCTGACCGACCTGCGCATCCCCGACAGCAAACCCAAGATCCTCGACGCCGCCCAGAAGGTGGTTGATCGCGTCGAGAAGAACTACTCCAACGGCGTGATCACCCCGATGGAACGTCACAACCAGTTAATTGACATCTGGGTCCACGCCCGCGAGCGCGTCACCAAGGAGATGATGAAGGCGCTGGAGACTGATTGGCGGCTCGACGACGGCCGCGAAACGCAGCCCGACGATGCCAAGGGCAAACCCTACCTCAACCCGATTTTCCTGATGAGTGACTCGGGGGCGCGCGGTTCGGTCGACCAGATTCGGCAGTTGGCCGGCATGCGGGCCCTGATGGCCAAACCCTCCGGCGAGATCATCGAGGCGCCGATCAAGTCAAACTTCCGCGAAGGCCTCTCGGTGCTGGAGTACTTCAGCTCCACGCACGGCGCGCGGAAGGGCCTGGCCGACACCGCCCTGAAGACCGCCGACTCGGGTTACCTTACGCGAAAGCTGGCCGACGTCGCCCAGAACGTCATCATCACCCAACACGATTGCGGCACGATCGAGGGGGGCACGAAGAGCACGATCTACAAGGGCGAAGAAGTCGACGTGAAGCTCTCCCAGCTCATCGTCGGACGCGTTGCCCGCGACACGATCCGCCATCCCGTCACCGATGAGATCATCATCCGCGAGAACGAGCTCTTCACGCAGGAGATCGCCCGCCGGATCGAGGACAAGCCGGAGGACGGGGGTTTGGGGCTCGACAGCGTTCGCGTCCGCAGCCCGCTGACGTGCGAGGCCGAACTGGGCATCTGCGCCCTGTGTTACGGGGCCGATCTCTCCACCGGGCACTTGGTCGAGGAAGGGCTCGCGGTCGGCATCATCGCCGCCCAGTCGATTGGCGAACCCGGCACCCAGTTGACCATGCGGACGTTCCACACCGGCGGAGTGGCCTCGCACGCCATCGTTGAAAACAATATTACCAACACGTACGCCGGCACGGTCGTTTATCACAACCTCAACGCCGTCGAAATGACCGACGAGGGAACCGAACGGAGGATCTTCCGCGTTCTGAAACGCAACGGCGAAATCGCGATCAACGACGACAAGGGCCGCGAGTTGGAACGCTACAAAGTGCCTTATGGGGCCGCGGTGCTGCACATCCATGATGAGAAGGTCGGTGCCCGCGAAGTTCTCGTGCAATGGGACACACACTTCACGCCGATGCTCGCCGAGGCCAAGGGCTTCGTACGCTTCCAGGACGTGATCGAAGGCGAGACGGTCCGCACCGAACAGGAAGGCAAACCCGACAGCAAGTGGATTGTGATCGAGCACAAGGGCGACAAGCACCCGCGAATTATCATCGAGGACAAACAGGGCAAGATCCTCGACTTCCACCACCTGCCCGCCAAGGCCCGCATCGAGGTCTCCGAGGGGGACCCGATCACGCCCGGCGGCCTGCTCGCACGCCAGCCGCGAGAAATCTCCGGCACGCAGGATATCACCGGCGGCCTGCCTCGCGTCACCGAAATCTTCGAAGCCCGCAAACCCAAAGAGCCGGCCACGATGGCCGAAATCTCCGGCACGGTCGAGCTCAGCACCGATAAACGCCGCGGCAAGATGACCGTCGTCATCCGCTCCGAGTCGGGCATGGAAAAGGAGCACCACGTCGCCCAGGACAAGCACCTGCTGGTCCACGCCGGCGACTACATCGAGGCCGGCACCCCGCTGATCGAGGGACCGCTCATCCCGCACGACATCCTTCGGATCAACGGCGAGGAGGACTTGCAACGCTACCTGCTCAAGGAAATCCAGGCCGTCTACCGCCAGCAGAACGTCACCATCAATGACAAGCACGTCGAGATCATCATGTGCCAGATGCTGCGCAAGGTGAAGGTCGAGGCCGAGGGCGACTCATCCTTCCTCCCCAAGGATGTGGCCGACAAGTTCCGCTTCCGAATCGAGAACAACCGCCTCGCCCACAGCGTAAAGGTCTCCGACTCCGGCGATACCGACTTCGAGGTCGGGCAGGTTGTCCTCAAGGAAGACTTCGTCGCTAAAAACGACGAGGTCGAGGCCGACGACGGCGAGCCCGCCAAGGGCCGCAAACCAAAGCCCGCCACCGGCCGAACACTCCTGCTCGGGATCACCAAGGCCAGCCTGCAAAGCGAGTCGTTCATCTCGGCCGCCTCCTTCCAGGAGACCACCAAGGTGCTCACACTGGCGGCGATCGGGGGCCAGGAAGACCACCTGGTCGGCCTCAAGGAAAACGTCATCCTCGGACGACTGATCCCCGCCGGCACCGGTTTCCACAGTTACCAGGACATCAAGCTCAAGTACGCCGACGAACCGGTCGAGCTGCCCGCCGCTACGATCATGGAGCAAATCGGCGAGGTTCCCCCGCCCGTACTACCAAGTATCACGCCCGTCGAAGCCGGTAAAACCACCGAGGGGGCCGGAATCGCCCCGCTGGGCACTTCAGGAACTTAGCGGATTGCGGAACGCGGATTGGGGGATTCGAGGGTTCGGTCGAGAAGTGCCTGAACCCTCGAATCTTTGAATTCTTCAATCTTTGAATCCTCGCCACTTCTCACATGATCTATGTCGTCCTACCAATCGCCGCGCTTCTGACCGCCACACTCTCCGGCATCATCGGCATGGGCGGCGGCATGTTGCTGCTCGCGACGATGTTCTGCTTCATGTCGCACGCCGAGGCGATTCCGGCTCACGCCACCGTCCAACTCATCAGCAACTCCACCCGTACCGTAGCTTTCCTCCGGCACGTTGACTGGCGCACCGTCGGACGGTTCCTGCTCGGTATGTTTCCCGGCAGCTTTGCCGGGTTGATTCTGCTGAATTGGTTCGGCGAGCCGGGCCGGGCCGAGCCCTGGCTCAAGTTGCTGGTCGGCGTCTACATTCTCGGGTCGCTGCTGGTTCCACGACCCTCCAAACGGGAGCATGCGTCGAAATGGTGGGATTTCCCGCTGCTCGGCCTTGCCGCCGGGACCGCCGCATTCACGGTCGGCGCCGTGGGGCCGCTGATCGCCCCGATGTTTGCCCGCCGAAACTTCGTCAAGGAACGCTTGGTCGCGACCAAGGCCCTATGCCAGTCGTTCACTCACATTGCCAAGATTCCGGGCTTCTTGTATCTGCGCTCGTACGATAATCTCGAAGCGTTGGGCGCGGTCACACTCGTGATGGCTCTGCTGGTCATCCCCGGAACCCTGCTCGGCAAGCGGCTGCTCAAGCACGTTTCCGAGCAACGCTTCGTGCAGCTCTACCGGTTTGCCCTGCTGGTTGCTGGATTGAAGGTGCTTTTGGCCGACGGCCTGCGGCCGTTGCTGCGCGACTAACGACTCGATCGATTACGCGTGAAAAACGATGGGCCGCCCGAATGATCTCGAGCGGCCCGATCCCCATTCGTCAGCAGACCACACGCGCCGCCGACGATGGGAAGCGCTTCTTACTCACACACGGTGCCGTAGACGCTCAGCAGTGCGGCCAGATCGGCCAGATCCACATCTCCATCGCCGTCCAGGTCGCCGTCTTCGTACGTTGCTCCGCTGGTCGTACCATAGTTGGCGAGTAACTGCGCCAAGTCGGCGAGGTCGACGTCGTTGTCGCCGTCCAGGTCGCCGAAGCAGTCGGGGCCCTCCTCGCAGCTCAAGGTGATGACGTAGAAGGCGTCGAGGCCGGACTCGTTGATGCTTTGCGGATCGGCGTCGTTGGTCGTGAAGCGTAGCCGCATGGTCGAGGTCAGCGTTACGCCGGCCGCGTCCAGGTCGGCCTGTTCGATCACGTGACTCCGCCAATTCAGCCCGCCGCCGGTGTCGTGCCGGGCGATTTCGATCCAGGTTCCCACGCCGTCGTTGCTGTTGATTTCTATCAGCAGTCGATCGACGCCGCCGGGATTGTCGGTCAGATAGAGATAGTAGTCGTAACCGATCGCGATGTTGCCGGTGGACATGTCGATCGTCGGCGAAGTCAGGCGCACCGCCCCGTCGTCCACGTCCGTGTTGCCGTACTGATTTTGCGTGAGGTAGCACCGGCCGCTGCCGTCGGAGTCGGACATGGGATCATAGTCCCAGCCCGGGTCATTGACCGGCACGCCGCGCTGCCAGTCGCCGCTGCTCGCCCCGAGGTTCTCCGCCGTCCAGCCCTGATCGGTCTCAAAGTCGTCCGCGAACACCGTCACCGGTTCTCCGACCAGCGCGTCGTAAACCGTGTTCGGAGCATCCGCCGGGCTCCTCACCGTCGTCCCGCCGTCGCCCGCGGCACTGAAGTAATACTCCGGGGTGGCGTCACAGTCGGCCGGCGGCAGCGTGGCGTAAAAGTTGCCTCCTCGTTCCGTCAAGGGGGACGTCAGGTAATCGCCGCCGTCGTAGCGGTAGTGCAGCAGCGCCGTCCCCGGCACATACACCTCCGCGTCGTCCATAATCTCGACCGCGATCGTAGTCGCGATACCCGGGTCGAGATACTCGGGTAAACCGTCGGGGAAAGCGTAACTCAGCGCTCGGTATTCCGTGGCCAGGCCCTTGATGCAGAAGTTGGCCGTGTCGTTGAAGTCATACAAATCGTCCCACGTCGGACCGTTGCGGTAGTAGCTCTCGCCCGGGCTAGCCGCCGAATCGACCCACACCCGCGCCGACGAGCCCAGCAAAACCGGGACCTCCGAACTCCGGTCATACGGATGACCACCCGCCGACAACTCCAGATAAATATAGAATTCGTCCCCAGGCGTCAGCGCGACGGGCATATCCAAATCAACCGTGTGGTAGCCCGTGTACTCGAAAGAGCCGGATTGGGTCGCAAGCTCGTCCAGCAACTCGCCGCCTTCAAAACGGTCGTAGATAATCACCGTGTAGTTGACATTATCCGTGGCGGTGAAAAAGCCGACCGCTCGAACCATGTCTGAATCGGCGGCGACAAAGGCGCTAAAAGCCTCGCTATAACCCTCCAGCGTATCGCGCCAGCCGTGATAGTCGTGATAGTAGATGCGGTCGTAAGCCAACGGCTCGACGTCCTGGAACGACACCGCGCCCATCTGCGGCTCCTGGCAGCACCACTTGTCATAGTAGGAGATCCAGAAGTAGCCGCTGTAACCCCAGCCGCTACCCCAACTGTTCTTGCAGATCCACGCGCCGGGCAACGGGGCCTGCGTGTTGTGGTTGTCGTCCCAGCCCACGATGCCGATCGCGTGGTTCGGCAGCATCGAGCTGCTCGGCGGCTGGTAATGGTTATAGCCGGACATGAACGAGCCGTCGTAAGCCATGCACGTGCCCATCACACCTTCGCTCATGATCTTGTTCTTGATCAGGTCGATGTTGCTCAGGTCCGCGCCGGCCACGTACCACTCGATGTGCCGCGGATAGTAATAATGAAAACTGGGATCCCACCGAAGTGGCGGCGTGTCGTACGATTGTCCGTCGATGTCGCGCACGGCGCCCTCGCCCCGCGTGATATATGCCGACCCTACCCGGTAGTCGCCGCCCATGTGGACTTCGAGTCCGCCCCCGCTGGGCGGGACGCGGTCGTCGTTATTGTGCTGGTTGAACCCGTTCCACCAGTCGAGGTGGTATTCCGCCAAATCGGGCTCGCCGCTCTCGCCGGCGTTTGTCCAGGCCCCGGTCATCATCAGGTTGCCTTCGATCGCGGCCATGATGCCGTGCGTCCAGCAGGTACCGCCTTGCTGGTTTTTTACGCTGGTGACGTAGTTCTCGCCGTTCACGTCGCGCAGGTCGAACGAACTGGGCGGGTCCGCCAGCGCGACCGCGGCAAGCGCGATGAAAGTGCAAAAGATTCCCCAGCGTCTGGTCCACATGTGCGACATGTCACTTACCCTCCTTTGGCTTTGAAAACACGCCACGCCGACTCCTCGGCGTCGCATTCGTCAAGCTGTAAACATTCAATACCGGTTTATCTTGAACGGGATGCGCTCGTGTTTCGCTTCGCGACATCCCCTCTACATAATTCTCGCGGTTGCGGACCGCTTTTTCAAGGAGTTTGTTGTAGTCGGATTGTGAGCATTCAGCGGTCAGCAATCAGCGATCAGCCGAAAGACGAGCGCCGGCGACCAAATTTCGCAAATAACGTGTTATTGAGAGCGGCACGGAAACACGACCAAGGCAAGGCACCTGCCCGTCCTACAACGCGAATGGCTGACCGCTGAAAGCTGATTGCTGAAAGCTTGTTGCAAACGGCTGAATTATTACGTCGGATTTTACAAGCCGGACGCGGGGGCTCGCGCGATGCGGAAAGCTTAACCGTATGCGCACCTGCATCGGTGCGAGTAATAACTGTTGTTGGGATAAGGGCTTACGTGGGTGGGTCAGCGGGTTTGCCACTGCGTCAGCCGATATTGACGATTCACCAGCCAAAGCGTGTCCCAATCATCGGCCATTTGACGTAAGTCCATGTCGACGGATTGGCGAAAAGCGTTGACACGCTCCGCCTTACTCTTGACGACGCCGCTGCCACAGCCAACCAGGACCGACAAACCGATCAGCATACCGAATAACACGCCTTTGCGCATGTGACACCTTTCTGTTATTCGCTCCTGCGTTCCCTATGATAGTTTCGGGGCCGCCACGTGGAATGTCAACCTCGGAACCTGCCCTCGGCGTTATTTGGTAGTGGGTCAGTTTGAAGAAAGCTCCCCGAAACGTCGGCGCCGTTCATATGCCATACTACGGGCATGGGAAAGCGAAGGCCGAAACGGCCGCGTGATCTAAACCGACTCGCCGAGAGCATAGCTGACGATGCAACGTCCGAGGAGGTTGTCGAAAATGAAGAGGAGCCTCGCGGACGCGCCGGGGGCTTGATGGGCTGCAATGCGCGGGCTGACAATCTCACCCCAGGGCAGCGCCGGAAAACTGCAAGAAAGGCAGCCGAAGCCAGATGGTCGCGGCGGGCTAAGAATAAGTAGGCCAAAGCGTTTTCGGTGCAATGCCCAACGCTTCAGCCAGTTTTTTCACCGTCGCGCGCTGTGGATGACACTTGCGATTCAACATCATTGAAATCGCTGGCTGCGTCACTCCAATCAAGCTGGCCAATCGGGCCTGCGTCATATCCTCTTTATCCATTGCCGCCTTCAGACGCTCTGCAAACATACGGTCTTGCGAGTCGAGCGCGTCAATGTCGTCCCTGAAATCTCTCGACTTATTAAGCACTTTGCGCAAGTCGCCAATATCTATTCCAAGCTCCTCGCCATATGAGATGGGAAACAGCGCTTCCTTTAGTGTTTCGACAGCAGCTTCCCGATCATCTCGGTCGGTCTCGGCACAATTGATCAGTTCGCACATGTCGCGTATGACGGCCTGCACCTCGTCAGAAGCCTCCATATAAGCGCGAAACACTTGCGCAAAATTCTCGCTTAATATCCTCTCAGCTTTGTTTGTCTCTGGTGCAGTCGAATTCATGATTCTCAACACCTTTCTCCGCTCAGCATCAATCAAACACGCGGTTCTCGTAGAAACGCTCGTTCACAAGCGTTCTGCGTCCATTGAATGTCCGAATATTGGCCGTTGTCCACTCGTTTCTCTTTTTTTGAAGTACCGCGATGATCCACATAATAGGCAGAGGCACCTTTATGGCGGGATTGCCCTTAAGAAAAACGATCCTTATGTTGTCGTGCCCGCCGATTTCGTCGTGAATACGCAATTCTCCAATACCTTTGTGGCACGCCCTGATCCAGCACCAGTCCAGGTCGAGCAATTGCCCTTCTTGCTCGCTTGCGTTCGCCGACGGCCAAAAACGCAATTTAAGTGCGTGGCTTCGGACCTCAATTAAATCCCTTGTTCTCGGAAACCAGTGTCGGGCGTCGGACCACGCCGGCCTGAACACGCGCACTCGATAATCGCCTTCCAATGGCATTTGCCGCCTTTCCTTTCCGCGACGGGTTTCACTGGAAGTGTATTACATAAATCGGCTGCGGGGCAATTATAATATAACAAGAAATGTGATATTCCGCATATTAGTCGGTACAAGTCTGTTGAGCAGGCAGAAGCGGATTTCCGTGTTATCGGCCCTGGTGGTGGGCAACAGCATCCGTGTAACCTGCCGAGTGACCGGCGTCGTTGGGAACACGGGCGCCAGACTACCTCGGAAGGCTGAATGACTTGGTCGCGTTCCTGGAAGCGGCCGAGAAGTCAAACTGACCCACTACCCGTCATTTGCGACATTTCCGCTTGCCGCCGACGTCGAAGCCGCTATCCGACAGAAGCCGATCCAGCTCCGCCGACCGTGACGCGTCCGGGCACGTGATCCGCACTCGGCGTGATGAGCCGTCTTCGTGCTCAAGATCGACCCGGATCGCCACGATCCCCAATGCATTGGGAAAACGATCGGCCCACTCTATCGCTACGACGGCGTCCTGGCGCTCGAGCAACTCTTCCAATCCCAGCGCAAGCAGTTCGTCGGCCGATTGCAGACGATACGCGTCACAATGGTAAAACGTCAGCCGACCGGCGTATTCACGAACCAGCACGAATGTCGGGCTGACCACCGGAACGTCCTTGGGCACACCAAGCCCCAGCGCCAATCCCTTGGCCAGTTGTGTCTTGCCGGCTCCCAGCGGCCCGCAGAGTTCGACGACTTCGCCGCCATGCAGCATCGTGCCTAACATGCGGCCCACCTCGCGGGTCTGCTGCTCGCTGTGCGAATGCATTTCGATCACGTTACGCACGAAAGTGTTCCCAGCCGCGGATTTCGAGCGGGCTGCGCCGCCCGTCGCCTTGACGGAGCATCAGTTTATGCTCGACCGTGATTTCCCCCAGCGGGAGCAAGCCCAACCGCCGACACGCATCGGCCGGTGCGTCACCGGCTACTACGACAATCAACTCGAAATCCTCGCCGTCATAAAGCGCGTGCTCGCGGGGCGGCTTGCCGGTTTTTCTTGCCAGGCGTTCGGCATCGGGGTGGACTACGTTATCGAGGGACTTTTCGTCGATCGTAGCGCCGCAACCCGAGGATTCGCAGATATGCCACAGATCAATCGCCAACCCGTCGCTGATGTCGATCATGGCGCGCGGGTTCAATTGCCGATTGATGTCGAGTGCAATAAGAATCCGCGGCGTCGGTTGCATATGCCGACCGAGCAGCGAGCCGCCCACCCGTCCGGTGAGATAGATACGATCCCCCGGCCGGGCTCCGCCGCGTGTCACGGACGGCCGATCGGCGTCCGGCCGGGCGGCGACCGTGATGCAGATTACCGTCGGCTGCGCCCAACTGTTGGTATCGCCTCCGGTGATCGGGCAGTCGTACTCTGCTCCGCAATCCCGCACGCCGCGAAACAGTTCGAGCGCGTCATCCATCGACAGTTGATCGTTGAGCGCGACCGCGCACAACGCCGCCACCGGCACCGTTGCCCCCGCCGCGCAATCGCTGAGATTGACCGCCATCGCTTTGCGCCCGATGTCGCGCCAAGCATGCTTGCCGGACTCGAAATCCACCCCGTCCATCAGCATGTCGGTCGACCACAGCAAGCCGCCGGCGACCGGTTCGAGCGCCGCCAGGTCGTTGCCGAACCCGACCGGTCCCGTGCCGGGTCCGAGCTCGGCCGCCAGTCGGCGGATGAATTCGCGCTCGCCCTTGGCCGACGCGTCTGGATTCGATTTCTTGTTGGAAGGATTGCCGGCTGCGTTCATCGAAAGCCTCCAAACGCGCATCATAATCCGATCGCGTTCGTTAGGCTGCTACATTACCCGTACTGCAAACGGCCGATTTCTTCGCGGTTCGCGATCATGCAACAGAGCCGGGCCGCCCTCGGCCCGGAAATCGGCGTGGGGACACGCCGGCTCTGCTGCGCGGGCCATCGCGCGGCGCCGCGGGGGAGTAGAATTTACCCTTCCCGAAGGACCGGGCGGACTGAAGTCCGCGGCTCTTCAAGTATTGTTGCCCTCTTCAAGCATTATCACGACCTCGAAAGAAACACTACCCATCAAATCAACCTGGACAAAGCACTTGTACTTCGTAACGGACGATCGTGTATAATCGTGAATCAATAACATGAGTGGAATTCCACGGCTCAAAGAGGATATGCCATGCGGAAACCGGCATTCTGCCTGCTCACCTGCGTGCTCATTGGCTTGTTCGTCACGGTCCCGTCGGCGTCGGCCGACGACGGAACGATTTATCGTCTGGTCCTCACCAACGACAGGGAAGTCGTCGGCGAAGTGACTGAGCTGGAGAACGTCTACAAGGTCAAAGTCGCCTCCGGAATCACCATAACGATTAGGAAAAGCCAGGTGCGCGAGATGATCCGCCTGGACGAGGGCGCATCGGCCGCCGCTGAACGCACTCCGCGCCGCACCGCCGCCGAGATCACCCTCGCCGAAATCCAGGAGATCCTCGGGAGCGAGGAGATCGAGATTAAAGCGCTCGATTACATCGAGCGCGTCGATTTGATGCAGCCGTTCGACCGCGACGAGACGGCCTTGCGGGAGATGCTGCGGATCGCGGGTCGCGAGGCCCGGGTGCTGGAAACCGATCACATCGTAATGGTCTACACCTCATCGATCGAAAAAGCCCGAAAACTGGGTTCACGCCTGGAGGCCGTTTACAAGTGGAACGTCAGATTTATCGAGATGATGGGAATCCCCCCCGTGCGGCCCGACTCGAAACTCGAGGTCTTCTTCTTTGGGACGCACAAGGAGTTCGACGGTTACTCAACCATGCACGGATTCAGGGAACTGGGCGTCCTGGGTTTCTTTCATCACGTGGACAATCGCTCGGCCTTCTTCGACATGAATACCTGGCCCCCCGTGGCGGTCCCGTATCGCCGATACCAGGACCCCCAGACCAACCCGCAGGTGAGGCGGCGCGGGCTGGGCCTGATTAAACGCTACGTGGAGTTCCAGAACCTCACCGTCATCCAGCACGAAATCGGGCACCACATCCACTTCAATATCGGCGTCTTCCCCCCGTGGGGCGACGTTCCTACCTGGCTGGTCGAGGGGCTGACGATGCAGTTCGAGGTCCCGCCCAGCCGCCTCGGCGCCAGCCTCGGGGCCACGAATCACCAACGGCTTCGCGAGATTCGACAGCTCTACGGGCCGAATTGCGAGAATCTGCCACCCCTGCGCGACTTCATGCTCAGCGACGCGATGTGGCACCAGGGCGGCGGGGCCAGCTACTCGATCGGCTGGGCCTTGGTCAGCTACCTCTACAAGACCCAGCGCGAAAGCTTCGCCGAATTCATGCGCCTGATGGCCCAGCGCGAAGACGACCGCGGCGCCCGCATGCCGGTCACCGAGAAGCTCAAACAGATTGAGGATATCTTCGGCGAGATCGATGACGAATGGGTCCAACGCTTCAAGGATTACGTCTCCGGCTTGCAACTGAAAACCTCGGTTCTGCCGCCCGCCCTGGGCGATCTGCCTTAGAGTCTATCCCACAACTTGTGGCACAGCGCGGCCTTCGGCCGCAACCAAAACCAAGGGTGGCACAGGCGTCTCGCCTGTGGCAACCTCGAGCGGGGGGCCGACGCTACCCGCAAATCGTTGTGTGACAGAGCACAGGGGGGCTGTGCCCCC
>JAUWNI010000194.1 GCA_030612705.1 Phycisphaerae bacterium
GTCCTCGCCCGTGCTCTCGACCCCTGGTTGCGCGGCGCTTTTCAGCGCTTAGGCATATAGACTCTAGAGGGGTTTCAGAAATGGGGTAGCGGCCGACGCCCCTGTCGGAGGTAGGATTGTCGAGGAATCCACGGCCGACAGGGGCGTCGGACGCTACGGAGAAAGTGAAAACGCACTATTGACAGCGGAACGGTCCATTCGGAGCAGCAATGCCCTCACGTAAAAAAACCCGACCGGTGAACGTCGGCTGCGTCAAAATCGGCGGCGGTGCTCCCGTCGTACTCCAGACCATGACCGCCGGCCGTACACACGACATTGACCAGTGCATCGCCGATATTCAGAGGCTCGCCCAGGCGGGTGCCGATCTCGTCCGCGTTGCCGTGCCCGATAAACGCGATACGCAAGCTCTTCCGGAAATCCTCGCCGCCGGCCCGGTCCCGATCATCGCCGACGTGCATTTTCACTTTCAGCGCGCCCTGGAGGCGATCGAGGCCGGCGTCCACAAAATCCGCCTCAACCCCGGCAACATCCAGGACCGTAAACAGGTCAACAGGGTTATCGCCGCCTGCAAGGAACGCGGCATCCCGATCCGCGTCGGCGTGAACGCGGGCAGCGTCATCGAGCGTACCGACAAGCAGCTCCGCGCCGCCGAAAGAAAATCGCTCGATCAGGACTATCGCGTCAATCTGATCCGCATCATGCTCAAGAAGCTCGACGAGTACCTGCGGATCTTCGATGAGAACGACTTCCACGACGTCGTCCTCGCCGCCAAGTCGCCCGACCCCCGCATCGTCATCGACGCCTACACCGCCATCAGCAAACGCTACGACTACCCGCTGCACCTCGGCGTAACGCACGCCGGCCCGCCCGAGACCGGCCGTATCCGCTCGATCGCCGCCCTCGGCACGCTGCTGGCCGGCGGCATCGGCGACACGATCCGCATCTCGTATGCCGCCGACCCGATCCACGAGGTCGAGGACGGCAAGGAGTTGCTCTGCTGTCTCGGCCTGCGCCGCCGAACCGGACCCGAGCTGATCGCCTGCCCGACCTGCGGGCGTCTCGAGGTCGACCTGTTCAAGCTGGTCGACGACGTCCGCCGCAAGCTCGCCGACGAAATCACCCACCCGATCAAGGTGGCCGTGATGGGCTGCGTAGTGAACGGCCCCGGCGAATGCGAAGGAGCCGACGTTGCGATCTTCGCCGGCAAGGGCAAGGGTATCATCTACGTGCGGGGCGAAAAGAAGCAGACCGTCCCCGAAAGCGAAATGCTCGAAGCCTTGCTCCAAGAATGCCGCGCCTTCGCCGCCAAGATCGAACACGACGAACGAAACCCGTAACGTCCGGCGTGACATGTAGCGTCCGGACTCCGCACCGGACGTGAAACGTAGCGCCCCCCCCCGCGGCGGACGTAAAGGCAGTGTAGCGTCCGGCGCCTCGCCGGACGAAAAATGTCCCACCTGGAACTCATCCTGGTACCCCGTCAGCCGTGAAATGAAGGGTGGTACGGGCGTCCCGCCCGTGAGTATCTCGGGCGAGACGCCCCCCCAATCGATGGTTGACATGGCACCGGACGTATTCCCGCAAAAACGACCACGCACTCCCGGCCTCGCATCCGCTATACTGAACGAATAAAACCACATCGGCGCATCCCAGCGATTCGCCGCTTGTAAAGCAGGAACGAAGCACAGGCACCGTAGGAGGAATATGCCGTGTTGAATCGATTCTCGACACTGATGCTGATCGTTCTACTGCCCGTCGGTCTGCTGGCCGCCACACCGACCGCCGAGGCCCAAACCACCTGGTACGTCGACGACGACGCCCCCAACGACCCCGGCCCCGGCGACCCGACGGTCAGCGACCCGGACGAAGACGGCTCCGACGAGCACCCCTTCGACGCAATCCAGGAGGGCATCGACGCCGCCAGCGACGGCGACACCGTTCTCGTCGCCGACGGTACGTACACCGGCACCGGCAACAAGGATCTCGACTTCGGCGGCAAGGCGATCACTGTACGAGGCGCCTCGGACGACCCGGCGCTGTGCATCATCGACTGTCAGGGCGACGGCCGTGGATTCTACTTTGCCCACGGTGAGGGGCCGGACGCGATCGTCGAGGGGCTGACGATCATGAACGGGTACGCCGCCGCCGACGGCGGCGGTGTCTACTGCTGCGACAACAGCAGCCCGACGCTGACCAACTGCGCAATCAGCGGGAATTCGGCCAACGACCACGGCGGCGGTATGTACTGCGACACATCCGATCCAGTTCTTACGAGTTGCACGATTACAGAGAACGAGGCAACGTCCGGCGCTGGCCTTTTCTGCGCGGCAAGCAGCCCTCAGTTGGCCAGTTGCGACTTCACGGATAACATAGCATCGCTGCTGGGTGCTGGACTCGCGTGCGACGCAACCAGCGCCCCCGAGTTGCAGGAGTGCGTGCTCTCCGGGAACAGAGCTTGGGCGGGAGGCGCCATTGCCTGTGACGGAGGCAGTGCCAGCATCCTCGGATGCACGCTGGAGGCGAACCGCGCTAGCAGAGGGGGTGGCGTTGCTTGCGACGCGAACTGCTCCGCACTGATCGCGCTATGCGAAATAACAGGCAACCGAGCCACAGGCGCGGGTGGAGGCGGGATTCACTGCGACGGTTTGAGCGATCCGATCGTCCAAAACTGCTCATTCACTAGCAACGAAGCCGCGTCAAGTGGCGGGGCTATTCGGTGTATGCAGTCCAGTAACCCGCTGATCTCCGAGTGCACGTTCACAGGCAACTTCGCGACGAACACCGACTATGGGGCTGGCGGAGCCATAGACTGCTGCTCCGGGAGCGGTCCAACGATTTCCGCCTGCGCGTTCTCGGCCAACTCAGCACCCGGGGGCGGCGCTATCTCCTGTTTTCTGGCTCCGAATCCCCTTGTCACCGATTGCACTTTTGAGCTCAATTCGGCCACCGGCATAGGCAGCAGCAACCACGGCGGCGGGGCTATCTTCTGCTACGTGAGCAGTCCTGACATCAGGGACAGTACATTCACAGCGAATACGGCCGAGGCTGATGGGGGAGCCATGCGCTTCGTCGTAGACAGCGCGCCGGTCGTGATGGCGTGTGCGTTCGTTTCGAATCAGGCGGATGATGGAGGAGCCATCAGTATCTCAGGGAGCATGCCAGGGTTCCAGAACTGCGACTTTGGCAGCAACGTTGCGCACAGTGGAGGTGCCGTCAGCTGCCACGCTGGTAGTCCCACTTTTACAGGTTGCTCCTTTAATGCTAACTCTGCTGAGGGCGTTCAGAGCTATGGCGGTGGCATTTACGCCTGCTTGCACAGCAACACCGTGCTGGATAATTGCACGTTCGTGGGCAATTGCGCAGGTACCTGGGGTGGGGCCATTCACTTCGCCGAATTCTGCGGCGCGGTAATAACCGGATGTACGATAGACAATAATGCCGCGCCTTCCGGTGGGGGTGGCATATCCTGTAATCTCAACTGCGATGTTGTCGTTGACGACTGTTCAGTAACCTGGAACGTGGCCTCTGGTCAGGGTGGAGGTATCCGCTCTCACCGATGCGAATTGGCAATCGTGAACTGTTTGGTTGCCGCTAACCTTGCCGGTAGTTATGGTGCAGGCGTCTTCTGTGATTACGATTCCGTCCGGATCGACAGCAGCGTCATTAGCGCAAATAACAGCGCGGGGTATGGTGGTGGTGCTCATTGGCAGTGGTGTGACGCCTTGATGACCAACTGCCTGCTCACGCGCAACACCAGCGACGACGGTGGTGCAGGCATAAGTTGTCAGCAGAGCACCGCCGTCGTAAGCAATTCCACAATGGTCGACAATTCCACCGGCCAATACGGCGGCGCGCTCTACTGCTATTACGAAAGCGACATGAGTCTCCGCAATACCATTGTGAGAGGCAATAGCGCGTCGATCGGTCCAGAACTCGCGGTGGGATGGCCGTCAGCACCCTCAACCCTGACTGTCTCACACACGAACGTTGCAGGCGGCGCAGCGGGGGTATATCTCTCCGAGGGTTGCACCCTGAACTGGCTCGACGGCAACATCGACGCCGATCCGCTCTTTGTCGATCCCGACGGACCCGACGACGATCCCAACACATGGGAGGATAACGACTACCATCTCAGCGCCGGCTCGCCCTGCATCGATGCCGCCGACAACACCGCCGTGCCACTCGATACTCTCGATCTCGACAACGATGGCGACATCGACGAGCGGACGCCGTTCGATCTCGATGGCAACCCGCGCTTCGTTCAGGACCCGCTCACGCCCGACACCGGCGTTGCCGATCCGCCGTATTATCGCTACGTCGTCGACATGGGCGCGTACGAGTTCCAGTTCTGCTTCGGCGATCTCGACGACGACAACAACGTGGACATCGCCGACCTGGCTCAACTGCTCGTTAGCTATGGCGAAACATCGGGCATGACCTACTACGACGGCGACCTCGACGGCGACGGGGACGTGGACCTGGTTGACCTAGCGGAGCTATTGGGCGTTTACGGGACGGTCTGCGAGTGACGAGGAGTGTTCGGAGCGTGCTCGTTTGCCGCGGTTGGTATATCAGTCCGCCGCAAAATCATGTAGCGGCCGACACGGGGGGCGACCACTACGGGGCCCGGCCGCTACGTGTTTTCGATCTGGTTGCGCAGCGTGGCCGCGATCGGCGCGAAGAGTTGCTCGTTTTCCGGGCTCAGAGCCGCCAACGATTCGTGCGCTGCCAACATCAGCTTTAATTCTTCCTTGTCCGGCTGATCGCTGGTAGTGCACGGGACCATGCGGGTCTCGGCCGGAGCGTCAGCCGCTTCGAATTGAAACATCGCGGCGAGCTGCATTCTTTCAAGCGAGGCGCGGCAACGCTCGCTGCAACCCGTCATACGTACCTGTCCGCCGGGCATGCGCCCCATGCGTTTGCCCAGCCCGACCAGCCAGCCGGCGAACGTGCTGTCCACCCAATCGCAGCCCGTAAGGTCGAGCATGACAGTCGGCTCTTGCGGGCGGTTCGCAAGATAATCGTTCACAAGATGATCGGCCGTCGGGCAGGTCCGCTGCGTTGCCCGCCCGAGCAGGCCAAGATAGAGCCCGCCTTGCACGGCTCCAACGGCGATTTCCGGAGAGTCTGCGCCCATAATGCTTCTCAGCTACACACGTTCCATGGATTCCATCGGCTGAGATAAGATACGCTATTCAGTCGTTTCGCGAAATCCCACCAGCCAGGATAAAAGCTACAAACTCGATCGGCCGTGGCTGGCCCCGCACGCAACATGGTTGTTGTCCGTCACAATTATTACTCCGAGCGGGAAATGTTGAACGTTGTCATTCCGAGCTTTTCACCGGCGTTGCCGGCCATGAGTGAAAGTAACTACTCTCAGAAAGTACGCGTTTAGCTTTCTGATAGTCCCGGAGGGACGCAAGATAGTAGCCCAGGGCGCAAGCCCTGGGGTAAGGGAGCGTTTTGTGCCGAAAGCCCCGGAGGGGCGGCAGAGACGCGGCGCGTGTCGGGAACTCTCTGTCGCCCCTCCGGGGCTCTCATCACCGAGCGTCACGTTTTCCGGGGGCTCACGCCCCCGGCTA
>JAUWNI010000121.1 GCA_030612705.1 Phycisphaerae bacterium
TAGGGGGGCATTCGCGGACGCGAATCGGCTTTTTATAGTACGGCATTTGTTAGGCCATGTAAAGCCCGTTTTCGAGAATGTCGGCGACGCTTTCACGGCGGCGTCACGGCCACTCACGACGACCTGGAACCTCGCCAACTCGGGCAACTACCGCCGACAGACGTGCCTGGTTCCCGGCGGTGCGTCCATCCCATCTGCCAATATATTTCGGCCGACATGAATACGGGCATACACCTGTATTTAGGTATATCCCTCAAGGTATCTACCTGGAGGTGATTTTGACACAGGTGGCGAAGCCGCGCGGACTGAAGTCCGCGGCTCTTTGGGCTGTTCAGGCGCTTTTCGTAAACGCTTGATTCCCAATCGCTACGTCGCTACGTTCGTACACACACCTTTTGATAAAGGAGTAAGCATTCAGCGGTCAGCAATCAGCCGAAAGACGAGCGCCGGCGACCAAATGTCGTAAATAACGTGTTATTGTGAGCAGCGCGGGAACATGATCAAGGCAAAGCACCTGCTCGCCCCACTGCGCAAATGGCTGACCGCTGAAAGCTGAATGCTGAAAGCTTGTTGCAAACGGCTGAACTGTTACATAAAGGATGACCCCGTGCCGATTTGGCGCGCGTTGAACAACTTGCGATGGTTCTGGCGCCGGCCGCTGAAGCTGGCGGTGTTCGCAATCGTCACAGTGATTGTGCTGTATCCAAAGGTTTGGCTGTTGCCGATCGCGTTCGAGCGTTACGGCGACATGAATTCGGTCCTCGATCCGGACCACCCGGAGCTTGCCCCGTTGGAAGAAAGCGTCCGCGACAGCCTTCCGACCGATGCTCAAACCGAGGATGCTTTGCCCATCGTACAGAAAGTTGTCTGCGAGCGTATTCCCTACGCCTGGGACTGGGAAGTCTGGGGCGTGTGCGAGTATCTGCCGACCGTCGACGAGGTATTCGAGCAGGGACGTGAAGATTGCGACGGTAGGGCGGTGGTGGCGGCCTCGCTGCTTCGCCGCTTGGGCTACGATGCCTGGCTGGTCAGCGACCTGCTGCACGTTTGGGTCGAGACGCCGGAGGGTGAGACCATGTCGCCGACGGGGGGTGAAAAAACCTTCGTCGGCACGGAGACGGGGACTCTGGCCACCGTTTCGCCACGCGTTATTCGGAATCTGGCCCGAGGATTTTCGTACGGCGTCGCTGTGTTTCCATTGATACGCGAATTGATCATTCTTGCGACGCTCTGTGTGCTGACGGTGCAGCCGTGGTCGTCGGTGTGGCGGCGTGTGGCCGGTTGCCTCTTGCTGTGGGTCGCGTTGGATATGCTGCGCGGTGCCGGCAAACAGGCCGCGCTGGATGGCCGGATACTCGACATCGTACGTACCTGGATCGGCATTGCCGTGGCGGTGGCCGGTTGGTTGGTTCTGGCGGTCAGAGTGGGAGGTCCGCGTCCGCGTTGCGCCGTAAAGCGTCCTGAATAATTGGTAGGGAGTATAGCTCGCCGTTGTTGATGCCCGGGCAGTGCCGGGCGGAGGTTGCCCAGGCCCGTGGGTTAGTGACGTTGGATTCCCAGAACGGCCAGGTGCGGCATTGCAGGGGTCGCGCGGAGTGGATCGCACAGTGCGTCCGCCCGTCCGTCTCGTAGACCAGGAACTCGCAATCGCCGCCGTCCAGCTCGAGCAAGCTCTGACGCTGGCGGATCCGCCGCGTGTGCAGCCGCTCGAATTGTTCGGGTGACATGTCAAGCTGCCGGGCGATTGCCTGAATTTCCCGGGTGTTGACCCAGACATACCCGGGCGCGCCGGCACAGCAATTGCCACATTGGATGCAGCGGAACTTCAGCCCATCGGCGTACCAGGGCGATATTTCGGCCGATTTTCTCACAAACCCTTCCGTATCTACTGGGAAAGTTGCACCCGGCCGACGCCTGCATTTCACAGGTACGCACGGGTGAAATTCGCCGGCGCGGCGCGTTTGACACGCAGCCTTACTATAGCGGGCGGGGGGAATGGCGGCGAGTTTCCGACTTACTCCCGCCATCGCAAAAAATGCACGGGATGGGGGCTTGACGAAACGGTGACCGTTGCTAATCTGCCGCGCTATAAGCGTGGCGTGAATGGGAGGATAGGCAACATGCTGTCGCTAGCAAGCTCTGACGAATTCGAACGTGCAATCGCACCGGAATATGATATCCAAAACGATCCGGAAATCGACAGTGATATGGAAAGGACAGTCACCGCGGTCTTGGAAGAAGACCTCGCGGATTGCGACCCTTCATTCGAGGAAGGCGCCTTGGTATTGTGCGCTCAGGCTGAGAGGCGCACCGACGACGATGAAGATGATGATGATAATGACAACGACGACATCGAATTCGACGACTTTGACGACGAGCCCGATGAAGATGACGATTTTGACGACGACGAGGACGATCTCGGCGACGACCTCGACGATTTTGACGGCAGCGAGCCGTGACTCACACAGCGGGGGAGGGAAGTAGTATTCCGTCCCGTGCATAATGTTGGGTGGCACAGCGCGGCCGTTGGCCGCAACCAAAGGGGCATGGGGATTGACGATTGGGGATTATTGCTGGGCTGCGCCGTTGAGATCACCTACTTTGAACTTTTGACGGGGGGTGGCACGGTCAAGCGAAGCTTGGCCGTGGTTGGCGCTCAACGCGCACGGCATGGCTGCGCCAGACCGTGTCACCCCCTGCGTCGTGAAAAAATCTTCGCGGGAAGCGAAGAAAACCATCGTTAGTAGTACAGGCGTCTCGCCTGTGGAAATCTCGGGCGGGACGCCCAAGCCACCCAACATTTTAGCGTGGACAGGTTACTAGCCGGTTTCCGGGCCGCCGATTGCCCGCATAGCGGAGCCGGCGTGTCCCCACGCCGGTTTCCGGGCCGGGGACGGCCCGGCTCTGTTTTCCGGGCCGGGGACGGCCCCATGGCAACCAAGATTCGTTTGGCCATGGCACCCAAGATTCGCTTGGCCATGGCACCCAAGCACCCGACCCGCTCGTATCCATCAATTCAACCGTGACGGAGCAGCAACACAATCCGGCGAAGCTCCGTCCGATACTACTTCAGTTGGCGGGCTGGGGATGACGATAAAACTACCATGAAAGAGCTACCCGAAAAAGACGACGCTGCCGCTGAAACGGGGGCGAAAACCGCTAAGGAACGACGCATGGCCGAACGCCGCTCGATCGTCGATCGGCGTGACGGATCCGACCGGCGCTCACAACTCGACCGGCGCCGGGGTCCCGGTCGGCGGCGGACAGAGTACCGTCGCGACGCCGAAGAAGGCCACATGAACGAGGAGCAACTCGAGTTCCTCCAGGCCATGGACGAGTACAAGCGGGTAAACAACCGCCCGTTTCCGACCTGGACCGAGGTGCTCGACGTGATTCTTTACCTCGGTTATCGCAAGGTTGCCCCGATCGGGGAGTTCAAGCTCACCAAGGGCCGCCAAACGCCGTTGAAAGGCGTAGCCACGGATGATTTACCGCCGGATTGACCCTGCCGGCAGCATTGTCATTCCGAGAAGAGCAGCACCGCTGTCATTCCAAGAAGCGCAGCGCCGAGGAATCTATCCCCGAGTCGGATTCCAGCCAGATTCCTCCGCGCGTCCGCCGTCGTCGGACGCGGCCGGAATAACATTCGGACGTTATCCACCTCCCCAGCGTTCACCCGCAGCGGCGCAGTGGCGAGATATCGCCCTGGAACTTGACAGCCAGACACTAACATCGTAGTTTTGTGTGTTCGTGGACTCATTACGGTGCGCTTTCGGAACAAGCGGCCGCTGGGAGGAGTGTGTTATCCCGGCTGCCCCGCATCGGCCCCTTGCAGGAGTAAGAATGCTACCGGTTGCCAAGAAAAGTAAGATGCGTAAGCGCACGCGGCGCTCGCACTTAGCGCTCACGCCCGTTCAACTGATGCCATGCCCGCAATGCAGCCAGGCCAAGCTCCCACACGCGGCCTGCGGCAACTGCGGCTACGTGAACGCTCACACGAAGATCACGATCGGTTCTGAGGAGTCGTAGAAGCGATGCGGATCGCCGTGGACGCAATGGGCGGTGATCATGCGCCGCGGGAAATCGTCCGCGGGGTTGCTGCTGGTCTGCAATATCTTTCTGAAGACGACGAGGTTTACCTCTACGGAATCCAGGACAAAGTCGAGGCCCAGTGTGCGCAACTCGGCCTGAATGACCCTCGCGTCAAAGTTCATCACTGCCCCGGCGTGATCGAAATGAACGAGCCGCCGATCGAGGCCTTGCGCCGTAAACGCGACTCGTCGATCGTCCGCATGGCCGTGGCGGCCGGCAAGGGCAAGCTCGACGCGATTATCTCCGCCGGAAATACCGGTGCGTTCGCCGCGGCCTGCCAGGTACGGATCAAGCCCATCAAGGGCGTTTCGCGACCCGGCATCGCCGTCGTGATGCCGACTTTTCACGGCCCCGTTCTGATTTGCGACGTCGGGGCCAACGTTGTGCCCAAGCCACGCCATTTATACGACTACGCCAGGATGTGCGCGGCGTACGCCGACACCATTCTTGGCATCGCCAACCCTGAAATCGGTTTGATATCAATCGGTGAAGAGGAAGGCAAAGGCAACCAGTTGGTCAAGGAGGCGCGCACGCTGATCAAGAGCGATCCTCATCTGCACTTCATCGGTAACGTCGAGGGTCGTGACGTTTTCGCGGGCACCGGACATGTGTTTATCTGTGACGGATTCGTCGGGAACGTCGTTCTGAAACTCATCGAGGGCCTGGCCGAAGGGCTCTTCAAGACTATTGTGCGGGAGATCGGTGAGGAAAGTGCTACAATGGCGGAACAATTCGCACCGATCGTCGACCGGATCTGGAGTAAGCACAACTTCGCCGACTATGGCGGGGCACCGCTGCTGGGCATCAACAGCGTCGCGATTATTTGTCACGGACGCAGCGACCAGCGCGCGATCAGCAACGCCATCCGTGTCGCCATCGAACAGTTCCGTGCAAACCTCAACGGCATTATTGCGGCGCGGCTGACCCCGACGAATGAGGTTCCCGTATGAAAATGAAGTGGGCGGTTGAGATCGCCGGCACGGGCGCCTACGTTCCGGAACGGGTCGTCACCAATGAAGACTTCACCAAGCGCCTCGATACGTCCGACGAATGGATCGTCCAGCGCACGGGAATTCGCGAGCGACGGATCGTCGCCCCCGGCGAAGGTACGCTGGCGCTGTCCGTCAACGCCTCACGCCAGGCATTGGCCGAGGCCGGTTTGCAACCCGAAGAAATCGATCTGATCGTCATCGCCACCGCGACACCCGAACATCCACTCCCATCAACCGCGTGCGAATTGCAAGCGGCATTAGGCTGCGGCTGGATCCCGTCTTTTGACATTGCGGCCGCCTGCGCCGGATACGTCTACGCCATGGTCAGCGCCGCTCAGTTCCTCGACTGCGGCATGGCCACCAAGGCGCTCATCCTCGGCGCGGAGACCCTAACCAGCATCACCGACATGGAAGATCGCGGAACGGCGATTCTCTTCGGCGACGCGGCCGGCGCCGCAATCCTGCAACCAACCGACGACCCGAACAAGGGCATTCTCGCCGCCCGCCTCGGGGCCGACGGAGCCCGTGCCAAGGCTGTCTGGGTGCCCGGCGGCGGCTCGGCCGAACCCGCCTCCATCAAAACGGTCAACGAACGCCTGCACTACATGAAGATGAAGGGCCGCGCTATCTACAAGTTTGCCGTCAACATGATGCACTCGCTCGTCAGGGATACCGCCGAGGATGCCGGCGTGAGCCTGGACGACCTGGCTTACGTGATTCCGCACCAGTCCAATCTGCGGATTATTGAATCGGCCGTGAGCCGCCTCGGCATTCCCATGGACAAGGTCGCCATCAACATCGACCGCTACGGTAATACCTCCGCCGCCTCGGTCGCCCTGGCTTTTCACGAGGCTCGCGAAACCGGGCGGATCAAGTCCGGCGACCTGGTCATGTTCGTGGCCTTCGGGGCCGGGCTCACCTGGGGTTCAGCTTTATTGAGGATTTGACGTGTCGACCAACGCTGTAATTTTTCCAGGGCAAGGAGCCCAACTCGTCGGGATGGGCAAGGACGTCGCCGATCGGTATTCGGTAGCCGCCGATACGTTTGCCCAGGCCGATGAGACGCTCGGGTTCAAGCTCTCCGAGCTCTGCTTCGAGGGACCGGCCGAGCGGCTAAACGCGACGGATATCCAGCAGCCGGCGATTTTCACCACCAGTGTCGCGATTTTTCGTGCCGCCCTCGACGAACACGTTTTCAAGACCAGGCAGTTCGCCGCGATGGGGGGGTTGAGTCTCGGCGAATATACCGCGCTGCACTTGGCCGGGTCGCTCTCCTTCGATGACGCCCTCCGGCTCGTCCACCGCCGCGGGCAGCTCATGCAGGAGGCCTGCGAGAAATACCCCGGCGGGATGGTCTCGCTGATGGGAATGGACGAGGACAAGGTGCTCGCGCTCTGCGAGCGTGTCGTCGCGACCGGTCGCGTCGGACCGGCGAATTTTAACTGCCCCGGACAGATCGTTATTTCCGGCGACAAGGCCGCCTGCGAAGCGGCCGCGAAACTGGCCGAGGACTTCGACGGCAAGGCGATCCCGCTCCAGGTTGCCGGCGCTTTTCACAGCGAGCTCATGCGCTCGGCCGCCGAGGACCTGAAGCCGGCCTTGGCGGACTGCGAGTTCACCGCGCCCGCGCCGCGGGTCATCGCCAACGTCGATGCCGAGTATCACAGCGGCGCGGACGCGATCCGCGAAGCGCTCTATCGTCAAGTCTTCAATCCGGTCCGCTGGCAGGCGTGCGTCGAGCGGCTGATCGCCGACGGCTGTGAACCGTTCTGGGAAGTCGGACCCAATCGCGTGCTCACCGGACTGATGCGCAAGATTAATCGTAAAACCAAAACGATCAACATTTCCTCGGTCGACCGTCTGACGGCAGCAAAGGAGTAGCGGCTATGAGAACGTTGGAGAAGCAGTGCGCCATCGTGACGGGCGCGGCCCGCGGTATCGGCCGGGCCATCTGTATCGAGCTCGCCGAGCGCGGCGCGAACATCCTCGCCACCGACGTTTTAGCGGACGATCTCAACGAAACCGTCGCCCAGGTGCGAGCCAAGGGCGTCGGTGCCGCCGCCGAAGTCGCCGACGTCACCAAGCCCGAGGTGGTCGAGCACCTGGTCGAGATGGCGGCCGAGAAGTTCGGCCAACTCGATATCATGGTCAACAACGCCGGCATCACGCGTGACACGCTGATCCTGTCGATGACGGACGAGCAGTGGGACGCCGTTATTAACGTCAACCTGCGGGCCGTATTCCTGTGTACGCGGGCGGCCGCTAAAGTCATGCTCCGCCGACGATCCGGCCGCATCATTAACATGGCCAGCTTCTCCGGTCTCTCCGGCAACGCCGGCCAGGCCAACTACGCCGCCAGCAAGGCCGGCGTGATCGGGCTTACCAAGTCTGTCGCCAAGGAATTGGCCAAGCGTGGCGTGACCTGCAACGCCGTCGCTCCCGGCTTCATCAAGACAGACATGACCGACGCCTTGCCGCAGAAGGTCAAGGACCAGGTCAAGTTGATTATCCCGATGCAGCGGTTTGGGCAGCCCGAGGAAGTCGCCCGCGTGGTCGCGTTCCTCGCCGGCCCGGACGCCGGCTACATGACCGGCCAGGTCCTGTCCGTGGACGGCGGCATGCACTGCTAATGTACGTGGCACTGGCGGGCTACGGTGCGGGCCCTGTAACGTCCCCCCCCCAAAAAAAACAAATGGTTCATGCGGTATTTCCGGGGAACTTGAACCGCCAAGACGCCAAGACGCCTAGACAGGCAAGGCAATCGTGTGAGGAAACCCATCCACATTGTAGCGAGCGGGCTGTTTCTCTCGAATGCCGGTTCACCGTTATAGCGATCTGTTGACCCTCTATTGACCAACCTCGAATGCGTGGTGCAACCTGAAACCCTTGGCGTCGTGGCGCCTTGGCGGTTCAAATCGTCTCGGCGGTCCCCGGAAACCCCGCAAGAACCAAACAAATCCGCTAAACGCAAAACCTCGGAAAATGATGCGTCCGATAGTATAGTGTACAGAAGGGTTGCGCGCTCGTTCGCCAGCCCATAGCAGCTTAGTGGAACAACGCAACGAATATGAGGTCCACATGGCAGCCGAACACAAACAGATCCACCGAATTGGCATTCTCACCGGCGGGGGCGACTGCCCCGGCCTAAACGCCGTCATCCGCGTCGTCACCAAAGCCGCCATCAACAAGCTCGGAATCGAGGTGCTCGGCATCGAGGACGGGTTCCTTGGGCTGATACGTAACCGCATCCGCCCCCTCGGTCTCAACGACGTCTCGAACATCCTCACCCGTGGCGGGACCATCCTCGGCACCAGCAATAAGGCCGACCCGTCCCACTTCATGATCGGCCAGGCCGACGACGGTAAACCGATCTTCGAAGACGTTACCCAACGCGTCGTCGAGCACGTCCGCGAACGCGAAATCGACGTACTCGTCTGCATCGGCGGCGACGGCACCATGTCCGGTGCCGACAATCTGGTCAAGCAGGGTGTCCCCTGCGTCGGTGTCCCCAAAACCATCGACAACGACCTCATGCACACCGACGTTACCTTCGGCTTCGCGACGGCCGTGCAGACGGCAACCGAGTGCCTCGACCGAATCCACACCACCGCTTCCAGCCACCATCGCGTTATGATCGTCGAGCTGATGGGCCGCAACTCCGGCTGGCTCACCATGCACGCCGGCATCGCCTCCGGTGCCGACGTGATCCTGATCCCCGAGATCCCCTACAACCTCGACTCGATCTGCAAAGCGATCATAAAACGCTCCAAGATCGGCAAACGCTTCACGCTCATCGCCGTCGCCGAGGGGGCCAAGCCGAAAGGCGGCCAGCAAGTCGTCAACAAAATCGTACACGACAGCCCCGACCCGATCCGGCTCGGCGGCGTAAGCACCGTCCTGGCCGAGGAAATTTCCGAGCGAACACACCGCGAAACCCGCGCCACAATCCTCGGCCACGTACAGCGCGGCGGCACCCCCATCGCCGCCGACCGCGTCCTGGCAACCCAGTTCGGACACAAGGCCATTCAAATGGTCGCCATGCACGAGTGGAACCGCGTCGTAGTCATGAAAAACGGCCGAACGGATATGGCCGAGATCGCCGCGGTCGCCAACAAGCAGCGCGTGATCAACCTCGACGACCCCATCATCGGCATGGCCCGCGCCGTCGGCACGTGTCTTGGTGAGTGAATCGGATAACCGCGCGCCATCCAACACCAATAAAGAAGCCGAAGAAGCGAGGAAGCCGAAGAAGCGAGGAATCCGAGGAGCTGCGGGCTTCAGCCCGCCCGGTCTCCCAAGACCCAGTCACGTACTCATCCCTTCAGCAACATGAGATAGGAATCGAAGCGCTTGCAACAAATAGCCGACCGGTTACAAAAGCCCCTATGGCCCGGCGGATCGTCCATGTCGTGCTGTTTTTTGCCGGACTCGCGCCGGCCGTCTGGGCAATCTGCATTTTCAATACCGACCCGCGACGCGCCGCCGTTCTCGTCGCACTGGCGACCCTGGGACTCGCCCTCAACGGCACCGCGCTCGGCAAGCCGGAATTCGGCCTGCGAATTCCTCTCCGCATAATCGCCTGCGGCGTCGCACTTGTTGTACTCGCCGGCGTGCTGGCGATGTGGCAATGGCTGCGTAACGAACTCCTGCCCGCCGCGCCGCCGTCCGCGGCAGCACAGCGTGAAGTTCTGCTGATGCAGTCTCGGAACCTTATCTGGATCGCCGCCGCTGTTGGCTACGTTCTCCTCACGATTTTAATCCTCCCGATTCCCGCCGGGAAACCCGATTCGCAAACCGGCAAACCAAAACGAATCGATTTTCGCAAGTTCGGACGGTAGCAATCCGCCGCAAAAGTCATGTAGCATCCGCCCCCCGTGGCGGACGTCGGGTAGTAGCGTCCGCCATAACTGTCACGCACACGAGGATCGGTAGGGGGGCTTTGCCTCTCCGACGCACAGCGACTATCGTGTTATCAAGAATCAAAACCCCAAGCGTAAGCGAGGGGATAATCAGTACTCTGAGAGGATTTGCTAACGGGAGCGGAAATGGTTGAACGTCTGCTGAGCGGAGTCGAAGGGTTCGGAATGACAACGTTCAACATTTCCCGCTAGTGTACTGTCTCAAAAAGAACAAATCGTATGAGAGCCGCGCATAACGGCGAGCACGCTTGAATGCGTGGCGCCGGGCGGGCTGAAGCCCGCGGCTCTTCATCTGGATGCGAAGCTCGTCACCTGGATGCGAGACATTCTTTTTGAGACATTAAGCTAGGAGTAATAAACATATGCCGGGAAATCTGTGCGAACACTGTACGGGACAATGTTGCCGTTACCTTGCCTTGCCGATCGACGCCCCCGAAGACCGCGAGGAATTCGACGACATCCGCTGGTATCTGCTGCACAAGGGCGTGTCGGTCTTCGTCGAGGACGGCGAGTGGTATCTCTACCTCGCCGCCGACTGCCGCCATCTCCTACCCGATCATCGCTGCGGGCTCTACGAAACACGCCCGCGCATCTGCCGCCAATACACGACCGAAAACTGCGATTACCACTCGGGCGAGTACGGCTGGGAGCAGCACTTCACCTGCCCGGAACATCTTGATGAATACGCCCGCGAGTTCTTCGCGAAAGAACGTAAGCACCGAAACGGTTCAAAGCGCGGCTCCAAACGCCCACGGATAAAATCAAAACTGCCGTCGCGCCGTAACGCGAAACCAAAGCCCAGCTACGCCGACAGAACCGCCGACATTAGCGGTACACCCTTGCCGACGTTGAGGGTCGAGCGATGAAGATCCAGTCCCCACCCGGCATGCGCGACTTCTATCCCGAGGACATGCGCCTGCAAAATTGGCTCTTCGACGCCTGGCGACGTGTATCGCTGGCGTTCGGCTTCAACGAGTACGAGGGGCCGATCTTCGAATATCTCGATCTCTTCACGCTCAAAAGCGGCGAGGGGATCGTCTCCGAGCTTTTCACTTTCCAGGACCGCGGACAGCGCAACTTCGCGATCCGTCCCGAGATGACACCCACACTGGCACGCATGGTCGCCGCACGTGCCAACGCTCTGCCGCGGCCGATCAAGTGGTTCAGCATTCCGCGTATGTGCCGGGCGGAAAAGCCGCAACGCGGGCGCCTGCGCGAGTTTTTTCAGTGGAACATCGATGTTCTGGGGGTTGAAGACCCGCTCGCGGACGCGGAGGTAATCGCCGTCGCGGTCGCCTTCTTCCGCGAGATCGGCCTCGGTCTGGATGTCGTGATCCATCTCAATAGCCGACCGGTCGTTTCGGCCGCCCTGGCAACCATCGGGATCGCTCCCGAAGAGAACGAAAGGGCGTTCGAGCTGATCGACCGGCACGATCGACTATCGCCCGGCGCTTTTAGGGAGATGTGGGACGAAGTATACGGCGATCGTGTGTCAGCAGCAAATTTGACGTCCTTTCTCGCCGAAACCCCGCAAGAAACGTGCCTGGAAATGGCACAACAGGCCGGGCCGGAAGGTGCCGCCGCCGCTGAGCAATTCCAAGTGCTCTGGCAACGGCTCGCCGACTTCGGCGTCCAGGATTCCTGCGAATTTCGTCTCCAGACCGTCCGCGGACTCGCATATTATACCGGGAGCGTTTTCGAAGCCCACGCACGGCAGGGGGGGTTAAGAGCATTGATGGGGGGTGGTCGCTATGACAATCTCACGGGATTGCTCGATGGTCCGCGTGTGCCCGGCGTTGGCTTTGGAATGGGTGACGCGCCAGTCGTTGAGTTGCTCCGGGAACTTAACAAATTGCCACGTCTCGACTGCGAACTGGATGTATTCGTGATCGATGCCGATAGCGATCTGTTTTCTGAGTCACTCAGCCTTGTCGATAATCTCCGCCGACACAATCTCCGCGTCGATTTTTCCTACAAACGGATCGGCGTCGGCAAACAGTTCAAACAAGCTGCCGCCCGCGGGGCACGTTATGTAATCGTCATGGGCGAGGAATTCACCAAGCGTCAGGAACTTACAGTGAAAAATCTGACCACCGGTGAGCAGCAATCTATCCCGGTCGAGCAGATCCGCCGCGATCCAAAGGCTGCATTAGAAAGTATTTAGGCGGAGGGTAGGCGCAAGAACACACAAAGATACAACTAGGGTCGAATATCGTCGATCAGGTCGAAAATCGGGCAAGTTTTAACACCAACACTCTACGTCCGATAATATATATTATGTTGCATTGCATGCAGAGAACCGCGCGCGTCAGTCTGCGCGCCGCTTTGTTGCACGTTTGTGCTGTTAATTCGCGGTGATCGGATCAGGGTAGCTTTTGCGTATTCGGCTGCGATCCGGGCAGTTGTGTCAGTTGAATGTTGCGATGCAGGACCTGCAATTGTCTGTTGCTGCCGTTGAGGGCATACAAAGTCATCTGACGTGAGGCGGCATCGATGATAATGCAGCCTTCCTGAGAATTCGTAAGTTGTTGTGTCAGCATGATATAGTCGCCGCCGCGATCGGTTTGGCCAATCCCGTACGCCGACGTCGGCTGCATTGTTACCATAATCAAGCCGACGAAAAGAATGCACGCCGTGACGCTCAAAACGCCGATGGCGAACGTTTTCGAGTCGATCGAGTTCCGCGAACGGTCCATCGAGCTATCCTCGGTTAAAGCGGAAATCCTGCTCCAGGTCACGTGAGGCGGCGTAACGCAGCGATTTCGACCCGCGATCAAAGTACAAGACGTGCAGCAAGCGGTTTCGCACGTCGATGATATACAACGCGTCGTGTTGGTCCTGAATTTCACCCGCCACAACCATGTAATCGCCCGCCAGGCTCGTACCCTGGGCAAACGCGGTCGGCGGCGAGTACGTACACAGCACGATCCCGGTCAGCAGGACCAGGTTCAGACACACTAACAGCGCTATCCACGTTGTTTTGTTCATTTCGTGAACTCCGTTCATCGGCCCGGGCTCCGGGCCTTGGCTCACGTTCGCTCGATGCTCGACCGGTGTGGGTTCTTGAATGCGATCGCCATGCAGCTACTCACAAACAGGAACGCGAATACCCACTGTACCCAGATCTTTCCGTGCGATATGCCGTCCACATCGTAAGGCGGTAGCTTTTCATCACCCTTTTTGGCCATAGCCGGGCTCGCGAACGTCGCTAACATGAAGACGATTAATAACCCCAGCCGAAGTAACCTACTTGTCCACAGTTTCATAAGCTTTGCTCCGTAATCACATGCTCTTACTCATCATGCTACCGGGTCGCCAAATGTACGGCAAGTGAATGATGCGACCGCCCTACCGCCGGGGTCCGTGAAACCTTTAGCGCATTTGATTCCTTCAGCAAGTAAGTTTTTCGGGTGTGTCGCTCAACGCTCGGCATATGAGCTCCGGAAATCCTACCTAGCCCCGAAGGGGCGGCAGCCAATAGCCGGGGGCGTTAGCCCCCGGAATTCGTCCCCCCATGGCGTAAAGCCCCGCAGATGGCATGAGTAAGAAGGCGGTCTCCCGTCGGGTCGAGTATTCTCGCCCGAATGAAAGCTAATTGGAGCTTTCGTAGCGTGGCCCGCGTGGGCCGGGAGACCGCCATGCAAGACACACAGGATATCATTCT
>JAUWNI010000138.1 GCA_030612705.1 Phycisphaerae bacterium
CCGCCCCCCGTGGCGGCGTTATAGTACGTCAAAACACCCGCTCACGGAATCGGCCGACACGGGGGTGGGCCGCTACATGACTTTTGTGGCGGACTGCTATCGCAAGGTCTGTCTGCGCACCAAGGACCACCAGACCGCCCGTCGCCGACCCGGAGCCGTTGCCGCCCGATCACCCGCTGTCTTCGCTCAGACGCGCGAATCAGCAGCATTACAACTCATAGCCCACCAATTCCTTCATCGTAATTCGCCGACACGACATCATGTGGTGGGCAATGCCCACTCTACGGACTGGGGCGATTGGGATGGGCTGTATCACGGCGGGACACGCGATTTCCCATTGGAATCGAGGCCCCTGTCTGGGTAAAATAGGTGAAATCAGACCCATGGATGCGGCAATGGGGAGTGCCGCAAGGGAGCAGACGCGATGTCATATAACAGTCTCCGGTTTCGTATCGGCGTGTCGCTGGTGCTCGCGCTGGTCTGCGGCAACGCGGCACCGGCAAGCGGTCCGCTGTTTCCCGGGGCGCAGTACGATGTCGGCGGCCATCCAACGTCTGTTGCCGTCGGTGATCTCAACGGGGACGGGTGGCTCGATCTGGCGGTGGCGAACTGGGAAAACGACGTCTCGGTGCTGCTGGGCGCCGGCGACGGGACGTTTGCCCAGGCGGTGCACTATGACACCGGCATCAGCGCCAAAGCCGTTGCCATCGGCGACCTGGACGGGGACGACCGGCCCGACTTGGCGGTGGCGAACCATGGTAGTGCAAACGTCTCGATCTTGCTGAATAACGGCGACGGGACGTTTGCCCCGGCGGTGAACTACGACGTGGGCCGTTTCCCCCACGGCATTGCGGTCGCCGACCTGAACGGGGACGACTGGCTCGACTTGGCGGTGGCCAAACTCGGTAGCGGTAATGACCCACTGTCGGTGCTGCTGAACAACGGCGATGGTACATTTGCACCAGCAGTGCACTTCTACAGCGACTGCCAGGGCAACTTCGTTACGGCCGGTGACCTGAACGGGGACGAATGGCCCGATCTGGTGGTGGCGGACGGGCTCAACGCCTCGGTCCGGCTGAACAACGGCGACGGGACGTTCGCCCCGGCGGTGCAGTATGGCGCCGGCATCGGCGCCTATGCCGTTGCCATCGGCGACCTGGACGGGGACGATCTGCCCGACCTGGCGGTGACAAACTGGACGAGCGACAACGTTTCGGTGCTGCTGGGCAACGGCGACGGGACGTTTGCCCCGGCGGTGAACTATGGGGTCGACGGTGGGCCCGAGTCCGTTGCGGTCGGTGACCTGAACGGGGACGACCAGCTCGACCTGGCTGTGGCATCCGCTAGCCACTGTCTCTCGGTGCTGTTGAACAACGGTGACGGGACGTTTGCCCCGTCGGTACGCATCGGCACCATGTTCTCTCCGCGGTCTGTTGCGGTCGGCGACCTGGATGGAGACGACCGGCTCGACCTGGCCGTGGCTAACGCCTTTGGCGACAACGTCTCGGTGCTGCTGAACAACGGCGACGCCACGTTTGACGTGGGGCTGCGCTATGACACCGGCTTCGCCCCCTTGTCCGTTGCGGTCGGGGATCTGGACGGGGACGACCGGCCCGACCTGGCCGTGGCTAACACTTATGGCAACAACGTCTCGGTGTTGCTGAACGCCGGCGGCGGGACATTTGCCCCGCAGTTGACCTATGCCATCGGCTCCCAGCCCTGGTACGTTGCGGTGGGTGATCTGGACCGGGACGGGTGGCTCGATTTGGCGGTGACGAGCGACGCCGCCTCGGTACTGCTGAACAACGGCGACGGGACGTTCGCCGCGCCGGTGCACTATGCAGCCGGCGGCACCCCTTATTTCGTTGCGATCGGTGACCTGGACGGAGACGGGTGGCTCGACCTGGCAGTGACGAACTACTGGGAGTACAGCGTCTCGGTGCTGATGAACCGCCGCGACGGGACGTTTAAGCCGCCCGTGCATTATGGCGTCGGCGATCGTCCTCGCTACGTTGCGGCTTATGACCTGAACGGGGATGACTGCCTCGATCTGGCCGTAACAAACTGGGGCGGCGACAGCGTCTCGGTGCTGTTGAATAATGGCGACGGGGCGTTTGCCGAGCCCGTTTACTATTGGCCCGGCGAAGGCCCTAAGTCCATCGCGGTCGGCGACCTGAACGGGGACGAATGGCCTGACCTAGCAGTGGCGAACACCTGGAACGACGTCGTGGTGATGCTGAACGAAGGCGACGGGACGTTTGCCCCGCCGGTGTTCTATGAAGCCGGCGCGCATCCGTGGGGCGTCGCGGTGGGTGACCTGGACGGAGACGGGTGGCTCGACCTGGCGGTGGCGAACGATGGTAACTTTACCGTATCGGTGCTGCTGAACAACGGCGACGGCACGTTCGCCCCTCCAATGCGGTTTGGCGGCCACGACACCTGTCAACCCATTGCGGTCGCCGACCTGAACGGGGACGACTGGCTCGACCTGGTAACGACGCATTTCTGGGATGACAGCGTCACGGTGCTGCTGAACCACGGCGGGCGCCTGCCCGGCGACGTCGATGGCGACCGTGACGTCGATCTGGCCGATCTGGCCTGGCTGCTTGGCGCGTATGGCGCCTGCGAGGGCGACCCGGACTACTACCCGAACGCCGATATCGACGCCAACGGCTGTGTCGATTTCTGGGATCTGCTCATATTGCTGCACAATTACGGCGCCGGCGCGTAGCAGTCCGTTGAAAAAGTAGTGGCCGACCCCCGTGTCGGCCGTAGGAAATCGAAGACGTCCTTTTCTCGACGGCCGACACGGAGGTCGGCCGCTACGAGTCTCACATTGCTGGACAAGTACGGGGCCGATGCGTAGCGTCGAGAGGCACGTGGGTTGGGGCATCGACACGGCGTTTTTTCAATATTGTAGTGGTCGCTGAATTCCGGCCGATCATTTCATCATACATTGAACTTGATGTTGATCACGTCGCCGTCCTGGACGATGTAGTTCTTCGGTTCGAGCCGGACCTTGTCGGCGGATTTCGCCTCGCGGAACGAGCCGGCGGCGTGTAGATCGTCGTACGCGATGGTCTCGGCCCGGATGAACCCGCGCTGCATGTCCGTGTGGATCTTGCCCGCAGCCTCCACCACCGGCGTGTTGGTGGGAATCGCCCAAGCCCGCACTTCGGTGTCGCCCCCGGTGAAAAAGACGATCATACCGAGCGCGTCGAAACAGGAGTGGATGATTCGGTCGCGGGCCAGGGCTTGAATGCCGTACCCGTCCATGAATTCCGGGCGATCCTTGCGGTCCATCTGGATGATCTCGGCCTCGATCTCGGCGCAGAGTGCGAAAGTGGTGGCGGCGCGCGGATCGTGGAAGGGGGGTTCTCGGCCGATTTTGTCCTCGGCGACGTTGATTACGACCAACAGCGGCTTGAGTGTAAGAAATCCGAAGCTGCGTAACATTTTTTCCTGCTCGCCGGGCTGGACGATGTCGCGTATTGGTTGTTCGTTCTCGAGCGCCTCGCGGCAGCGTTTCAGCAGGTCGAGTTCATGCTTTTGCTGCTCGCTGTCCTTGGTTGGCTTGGTGACGGCTTTTTCGAGCTTGTCGATGCGGTTGTCACAGATGAACATGTCCGCCAACAGCAGTTCGTCGTGCATTTCCGCCAAGTCCCGTTCCGGGTCGATTCGGTTTCCGTGCATTGGAACCGCTCCCGACTCGAAAGCTCGCACGATTACGAGCAATGCGTCGCATTGGCGCAAAGTCGGCAGGTGTTTTGTCAGGCCGGCGTGCTCGCCGTCACCCTCGCCGCTGCCCGGCAGATCGACGAAATCGATCGCCGCCTCGATGCGTCGTTTGGGTTTGAAGAGCTGCTCGAGCAATTCCAGCCGCGGCTCCGGGACCTTGACCGAGGCCAAGTTCTCTTCCGCCGGTTTCAGGTGGTCGGCCGGTATGCCCGATATCGCTCTAAACAGGGCTGATTTTCCGCAGTACGGGAATCCGACGATTGCCACTCGCATCGTCTTGTCTCGCGAAGAGTTATGACTAATGAATCTCGGCGTTCTAAACGTGCCGCCGACCGCGCGGGTGCGCCGGCGTCATTGTTCGCCGCCACTTTCAGGCTATACTACCGGGACACGTGGTGCGCGTGTAGATTCAATAGGCGGGTTTCTGAAACGCCCGTCGGGGTTTTACTTGAGCGAAGATGAATGATGGTACGAAATCTGTTTTTTGTCGGGATACTAATGGGAATGGGCGTGTTGCTGGCGGCGGGCTGCGGGCAGACCTACTTTCCGGATGCTCTGGATCCGAGCCTCGAGGATGTTGACCGGATTCGCCAGAGCGAGACGCTCGAACCCCAGGAGATGCGCGACGCGCTGGCCGATTCCGGGATCGATAACGTCACGATTAACGGGTTACTTCAGGAAGTCCGCCTGGGCAACCAATTCGGCGGCGATCTGTCGTCGGCTTATAACAAGGTCATGGAAGATCAGCTTAGTGAGATGACGCCTGACGAGGTACAGTTCTACGGCGACGCCACCGATCAGGTGACTCTGGACGACGCCGAGGCCCAGGCCATTGTCGATTTCTTTAACGACAATGACATTGATTCGCTGACAGAGTTGGAAGAGTTTCTCGACGATCCGACGAGCGAGCTACCGGCGGGGATCGACGAGACCAACCTGCGCAGTGTGTTTATCGATACGAGCACGGATGACGTACGAGACAAACTTTAGCATGGAGGAATTCGCATGAAGATTCGTTCACTCTCAAGCTTGGCGGTGCTGTGTTGTACGGTATTGTTGATAACGGGTTGTCCGAGCGTCACTCCACTGGAAAACGAGGTGACCTGGGGTTTGAAAGCAGCGAGTGGCCAGCTTACGAACGCAACGGCGAACGAGTGGAAGGCCATAACCGAGAAAGTAGACGAGGCCGTTCCCGAGACGAACATTACCATGACCGACGAGCAGGCCGCGGCGGTCGTGGATTTTGTGCAGGTCAACAACCTCGATTCGATTGAGGACATAATAACTTTGCTCGAGAACCCGCAAGATGTCGAGATCCCCGATAGCATGACCCAGCTTTTCGAGGATATCGATTTCGAGACCGTGGCCAATAACATCCTGGGAGGCACCCTGGGTTAGCCGCGAAAACCGAGCCCAGAGCGCTATTAGTACGTTTTACCCGTAAACCTCTCGCTTACGCTCGGGGCTCTGATAAGCGACGCCGAAGTGTCACGCTGTCGCGGATAAGTATCGAGGACACCCGCACTTGCCTGTGTGGGTGTTCTTCGCGTTTAATAAAGAGGGGAAGAACGTGTATTTTGGGGATAAAGCTCACGCGCGTGGGCGGGTTTAAGACGAGACGGATTGCCATGTTCGCCGGCATTATCGAGCGTGTTTGCAAAATCGCCGCCGTGCGACCTGCCGGTGAGGCCGTGCGTCTGGAGGTCGAGTTGGGTAACCTCCTGGACGACCTCCGGCTTGGTGCCAGCGTGGCGATCAACGGCGTATGCCTGACGCTGGCGGAGCAACGCGGCTCGATCGGCGGGTTCGACGTAGTGCCCGAAACCTGGCGACTGACCAACCTCAACTCGCTCCAGGCCGGTGATCCGGTCAACGCCGAACGCTCGCTCCGCGTCGGCGATCGGCTCGACGGACATTTTGTCCAGGGGCACATCGATGGCCTCGGCAAGATCGACCGCATTCAGCGCGACCAGGGGGGATATAAGGTCTGGGTAACTGTTGGCGCCGGGCTGATGCCCTACATCGTTCGAAAGGGCTCGATCGCGCTCGACGGCACCAGCCTGACTGTCGTGGACGTCGAGGCCGAGCGTTTCTCAGTGGCCCTCATCCCGACGACGCTGGAGCAGACGGTCTTTCGCATCCGCCGAGCCGGCGACTCCGTCAACATCGAAACCGATATCCTGGCGCGCCTCATCGTCAGCCGACTCGAAGCCCTCGCCGCCGGCGACAAGCCCTCAGCCGATGGCCTGACCTGGCGGCGTTTACAGGAAAGCGGGTTTTTGCCATGACGCGCGTGCGTGCGGCGGCCAACGGCAAGCCGCTGATCGGCATCTCGATGGGCGACCCGCTCGGGATCGGACCCGAGGTGATCGTCAAGGCCCTGGCCGATCCGGAGTTGCGCGGGCAAGCGCGCTATGTCGTCTTCGGGCTGCACGACGCCCTCGAAATTGCCGCCGATTTGGCCGAGATCAACCGTTTCTGGTGGCGGGAACCCTACGATGGCCGGCCGCGTGTCGCCAGCGGGGTCCTGGTAGCTGATTTCGACGACCTGCCACAGATGTGCATCAACGGCCGACACCGGCCCGACGAGCTTGCCGGGCGGGCGTCGTTCAGGTTTGCGGAAGAAGCGATCCGGCACCTGAAGTCCGGCGTTCTCGACGGGTTGGTCACCGGTCCGATCAGCAAAACCGCCTGGAGTGAAGCCCGTTACAACTTCCGCGGCCATACCGACCTACTCGCCCGCAGGTTTGAGAGTCGACGAGTGACGATGGCGTTCTTCGCCGACGATTTGCGCATCGCGTTGGCGAGCGATCACGTGCCCCTGTTCGAGCTCCGCAATCGATTCACGATCGGCCTCGTACACCAGCCGATCGATCTGCTCGACCGCGCCCTGCGTGAGTGGTTCGGCATCAAGCGTCCGCACATCGGCGTGCTCGGGCTGAACCCTCATGCCGGAGAAGGGGGGTTGCTGGGCGATGAGGAGCACCGCATCATCGAGCCTGCTCTGACGCTCGCCCGCAACGCCAACATTCACGTCACCGGCCCGCTACCGCCCGACACGGCGTTCGTGCCGGACGTGCTGAGCCGATTTGACGGGTTGGTGGCGATGTACCACGACCAGGCGTTGATTCCGCTGAAGATGCAGGCGTTCGACCGGGCGGTGAACGTCACGCTGGGCTTGGGAGCGGTCCGGACGAGCCCCGATCACGGGACCGCTTTCGGAATCGCCGGCAGAAATAAGGCCAATCCCGGCAGCACGATCGAAGCGATTCGGCTCGCGATCCGCTTCGCGAAGGCGCGCCTTGCTACCACCACCAAATCCGCCGCCGTCGTTGTTCCCTGACCCCTTTTCCCCCCATGTGTGTGGCACTGGCGTCCCGCCGATGGAGATGGTGGCAATTTCCGCGCAAGCGAGCCGGCAGCGGCGGGGTAACCACCGCTGCCGGTCCGCGGGTATCTGTTTCAGCCGGGGCGCGGTTTATGCGAAGAACTCGGGCACGCGTTCGGCAATTGCCTTGACGGTTGTCACCGTGGAGTCGTCGCCGGTAGACAGGACCGTTTCGAAGAAGGCGGTGATGAAGGTCGTGAATAGCGTGGTGGTCGCGGATTCGACACCCGCCAGGACCGTATCGCGGACGGTCGGGTCACAGCCGCTGAGGACAAACAAGCCGCCGCCCGAGACCGCTGTAAGCAGCCAAATCCGCCCACGCAGGAGCAAGCTTCGCATTCGATTCTCCTTTAGCCGCATCCGGAAAGGGCGTTTCGGACCATCGTGTCCGAACAGATCCCGCGCGGCACTGCTATTCGCCCCGTGTATTGGAGTATCGGTCGTCCAAGCCGGTCAGGTTGAGCCCGGATCGGGGGGTTAAACCGCGGGGACGCCGATGTTCCTTGTGACCGGCGGGGACGCCGGTGCTCCCCTGTATGAAACACGCCTGGAGGCCGATAGTCAATCGTCTTTGTCGCTTGGCGATTTCTTCGTCTTTTTCCTGGGCAGATTCTTGTTTCCCTTTTTATCGGAGGGTTTCTTCTTGGCGGCGGCCTCGACGGCGCGGCGCTGAGCCCGCGTCGGCAGACGTTCTAGCCGCGGCTTGAGCTGCTGCTCGAAGATTCGATCGATCGGTTCCATCATCTTTTTGCGCTTGTCGTTGAGCTGCGACAGGTTCTTGCTCTTCGACTTCTTGTCCCTGGCTTTCTTCTGTTCCTTGATCTGCTTGTCGAGCTTCTCGATTTGCTCCTGGCGGCCGATCATGTAACGCTTGGCCTGGGCCTCGCAGTCTTCCAGGACCGTATTCGCCTTCTGAGTCTGCTCGTTGTTGAGCTTGTATTTGGCGATGAACTCGCGGACGTACTTTTCCCAGGCCGACTCGAATTCCTTGCCGCCTTTCTTGCCCGTAGTACCCTTACCGGCCGAGCGGTCAGAGCGTGCCGCGGGTCTTTGAATCTTCGAGCTTTTCTTCTCGGTCCCGGGCCGCGCGACGCGCGTTCCATACTGCTCGGCCGATCGGTCCGCCGAGCGTCTTGCCGGCCTTTTCACGCGCGGCTCGGATTCAGGCGTGCCCAGCCGATTCGGCGGAGGGATTGTCTGGCCGACCTCCGGCTTTTCCAGCGGTGGCGGCGTCTTCTTCGACGTGGAACGTGACGAGGAACGTCGGCCGCGCTGTGGCGAGCGGAATTCCTCGACCGTCATCTCGCCCGAGGCAATACGCTCGAGCTGGTCTTCGGTCGTCTCGAAGCTTTGATACATCAGCTTCAGGTCTTCGTCGTGGATATTTTGCTGTTCCGGCGTCAGGATTTCACGCCACTCGTCGTTACCGGCGATGATCAGCTTCTTGGCGCTCTCGTAGATCGGGCCGGCTTGGTGTCCCCATTCGAGCAGCTCCTCGGGGGTCATCTCGCCCCCGGTGCGCACGTCGAAGAGCCGATCGACCATGCTGCGCAGATCTCCTTCGTGCTGATCGAGGAATTCGTAGGAGCGTTCGCGGAGCAGGTACTTGGTGTACTCGTCCTGCTCCTCGGTGAGGTCGTACTTGCGGGCCAGGAAGCGGGCGTAGTTGTCGACCAGCAGGTCGATGTTATCGATGATCGCGTTATAGCCCGTCGTGTGTTCCCGTTCCTCGCTCTGGGAGAACGCCGGTATGGCGAGTCCGGAGAACACAACCCCGAACGTTATGACGCGCAACAGTGTTGAACCAGGCATCCGATGTACTCCTTTTGTGCAACGCCTCCGGCCCCACGGACCTGTTGAGTCAGCACTAGCACAATCGTATTATACCGTAACTATAGCAATATGGTTGCGTCCCGCCCGGGATCGACCAGTACATTATCGGAGCCAAAATGCCGCCCGCGGTCAAGCCCCCAGCCCTTTGCATCTTCGATTTGGACGGCACCCTGGTCAATTCGCTGCGTGACATCGCCGAGTCTTTCAACGAGTGTCTCGAACTGCTGGGCCTGGCGACCTATCCGATCGACCGCTACCGCTACATGGTCGGCGAGGGCATTCCGAAGCTTTGTGCGCGGGCGCTTGGGCAAACCCATCCGCACCTGATCAACCGTCTGGCCGAGCTCGCCCGCCCGCGATACCGCGTCCGCCCGCTGCGCCACACCCGTCCCTATCCGGGCATGGTAGAACTAATCGAATGTTTACACCATGAGGGCGTCAAGCTGGCCGTGCTCTCCAACAAGCCGCACGAAATGACCGTCAGCGTCGTCCGCGCATTCTGGCCCGGCGAAACGTTCGGCCGCATACAAGGATACGTGGAAGAGCGGCATCGCAAGCCGGACCCGTATTACGTTCATCGCATTTGCCGTGATCTTGGCGTCAGTCCGTCCGCGACGTGCCTGATCGGCGACACGCCGACCGATGTCGAGACCGCCCGCCGCGGCGGCACCGTCGGCATCGGCGTTACCTGGGGATTTCGCGGCCGGGCCGATCTTGCCGCGGCCGGCGCGCCGCATATTGTGGATTGCCCGGCCGAGCTAGCAGCGTTGTTGGGTTACCGTGGCTATTCGCGGACTTCGCCGTAGTGGGTTAGTGCTCTGTAGCGGTTGCTTTGCTGGGTTCAACCCGAGGAGCCGAGGGCCTGAAGCCCGCCCGGCGCCGCGTGGAGTAGAATTTACCCTTCCCGAAGGACCGGGCGGACTGAAGTCCGCGGCTCTTCGAGTATTGTTGCCATCTTTATGTGTTGTCACGGTTGAAACTCTTGGGGCTCTGATTAATCACTCGTTTACGCTCGGGGCTCTGATTGGAAATCGCACTCCGGCATGATACATGTGCTGGTTGGCGGTTGTGCCCGGTCAGTCGACGTTCAGTTTCGGCGGTGAGGGGGCGTTCTTTTGCTTTTCCTCGAGTTGCTCGATCAGCCGGTCCACCATCTGTTCGAGTGCCTGGACGACGGCTGGTTCGGCCTGTGTGAAGTTTTCGAGCAGAGCGCCGGCGTCGCCGTTTTTGCGGATCGCGACGTTGAGCGGGATGCTGCCGAGGAAGGGGACCTCGAGCCTTTTGGCGGCCGCCTCGGCGCCGCCGTGGCCGAAGATTTCGTCGCGGTTTCCGCACTTGGGGCAGATGTAGAAGCTCATGTTTTCGATCATTCCGAGTGGGTCGACGCCGAGCTTGCGGAACATCTGCAGGGCCTTGACGGCGTCGGCCAAGGCGACGTCCTGGGGGGTGCAAACGATGACGGCTCCGGTGAGCGGGACGGATTGGGCGAGGGTGAGCGGGATATCACCCGTGCCGGGCGGGAGATCGACGATCAGGCAGTCGAGCTCGCCCCACTGTCCGCGTTCGAGAAACTCCTTGACGTATTTCTGGGCCATGGGGCCGCGCCAGATGACCGCCTGGTCGGGCGGGACCAGGTAGCCCATGCTCATGATGCGGATGCCGTGCTTTTCGGGCGGGATGATGAAGCCATCCTCACCGACGATCGGCTGGGCGCCTTCGGTTCCGGTGATTTTGGGTAGAGAGGGTCCGTAGACATCGGCGTCGAGCATACCAACCTTGTAGCCCTTGCGGTGCAGGCCGAGCGCCAACAGGGCGGCAACGGTGCTCTTGCCGACGCCGCCTTTACCGGACCCGATGGCGATGATGTTCTTAACTGTGTCGAGGGGATTGTTCGGCGATTCCGCGTTTGATGAGGGATTGTCCATTTCCAGCAACTCCAATCGGCGGCGAAACGGGCCGCGTGAATTCAGATCTCGCGATGGGTTTTCGAATGATCATCGAAGCACCCTCGATTCGTGGGTAGCGCCGGTCTCCCGCGGCCGATGTCGGTGCGTGAAATCCCACCTCAGCGGGTGCCATGCCCAAGCCGAAGGCGCGGGCATGTTTCTTAATACGGGACCAGCATGGCCGCGCTTCGCTTGGCCATGGCACCCAACCCGCTCGTACCCGTCAATTCAACTGTGACAGAACACTACTAATATTGGGAACCAGAGCAAATGTCCACCACTTTAGTGTCATATCCGGGCGGCGG
>JAUWNI010000082.1 GCA_030612705.1 Phycisphaerae bacterium
ACGCCCGTCTCGGACGTCGAATGTGGAAATCTTTCGCCACCCGACGTCCGGCAGGGGCGTCGGACGCTACAGGGCCCTCGCTTGCGCTTCGGGTTCGGTTTGCATAGTCGGCGTGGATTAATGCTTCGATGTCGGCCAGCAATCCCTTGGATGCAAGATCTGCCAGGCGCTCCGATTCCAGGTAGAAAACATCAGGCGGATCGCCCGCGGCGAGCATCGTCTGAAGCTTCGTAGCGAGCTGCGCCGGCGAGCCGACGTTGGTGCGGATGATCTTGATGTCGGGGTGCAGCCGTTCGAAATCCGCGACCAGGCCGGCGACGATCGCGTCCTCGTTCTTGTCACCCCAGTGCAGGATGGTGAGTTGCACCTGATCGGCGCGAAGGCGTTCCTGTCGCAACGGCCGCGTGAAGAACCAGGCGAACGACGCCACCAGAATCACGGCGGCAATCACCCCGACCGCGCCCCGCAATATGCTGCCGATAATCCGCATTCCACTATCCGCAATCCGCAATGAGAGTGTCGCTTTGCGATGCGCCCGGAGCGAGTATAATTCCGCGCATGATAACCGGCAAACGAACAACAAGATCGTGGATCAGCAACCTCGCCGCGGTTCTGATCGTCCTCTCCGCGGCGTGTTTAACGGCCCAGGCAAAGTGGCCGCCCGCTCCGCCGCTCGAAAGACCCTCGCAGCGTGACGTGGGGCTGCTGCCGCCGTCGATCGGTGCCGAAGCCGGCGGCGATGGTTTGTGGCACGTCACGTTTCGCTATACGCCCGCGGACCGGGTCGAATCGGTATCGTTGGCGGGCAGCTTCAACGGCTGGAATCCGCATGCCGAGCCGATGAGTGTATCTCAAGCCGGCAGCGCGTGGTCCTACACGACCCTGCTCGGCCCCGGCAAGTACATGTACAAGTTCGTCCTCAATGGCAATCGCTGGGTACACGACCCGCTGAATTCCGAGAAGGTGGACGACAACCACAACGGCTTCAACTCCGTCCTGGTGCTCGGCCGCCTGGCCGCCATGAATACGTCCAACGGCAAGCTCGGCGACGAAAAGATCAACGCCGTCGGTCTGCTGCACAACCCGAAGCTGCCACTATATTTTCAGCCGTTGTGGGCGGATCGCATGTTGCTGCGTTACCGCGCGCTCGCGCACGACGCCGCCCACGTCTGGGTGGCGATCAAGGGCGCCGGTCTGACCGAGATGCACCTGGCGACGGAAGATCCGCTCTTCGCGACCTGGGAAGCGCTTGTCAGACTGCCTGAAAACCTGTCCGCGCGCAATGGGCCACGACAAATCACATATACATTCGTGCTCGCGGACAGGAACAAGCGCGTCGGCGACCCGCACACGTACAACGTCCAGATCGACGCGAGCCACGTTTTTCAAACGCCGAACTGGGCCAAAAACGCGATCTGGTACCAGATCATGCCCGAGCGTTTCCGCAACGGCACCGTCGATAATGACCCCGACCCGGTCCGCCCCTGGACCAGCGAATGGTTCACGCCCTCGCCTTGGGAAGAGCGGGACGGACAGACGTTCTACAAGTGGTTCGTCTTCTTCCGGCACTACGGCGGCGATTTCCAGGGCATTGAGGAAAAGCTGGCGTACCTAAAGGAACTGGGCGTCAACGCGATCTACTTCAACCCCATCTTCCAGGCCCCCACGCACCACAAGTACGACGCCGACAGCTATATGCACGTCGACGAGCACTTCGGCATCGTCGGCGACTACGACGAGATCGTCGCCCGCGAAGACCTCAACGATCCGGCAACGTGGCAATGGACCATGTCCGACCAGGTCTTCCTGCATTTCCTGAAGAAAGCCCACGCGTTGGGCTTTCACGTCATCATCGACGGCGTCTTCAACCACGTCGGCCGCAATCACCCAGCGTTCCAGGATGTTAAAAAGAACGGCCCCGCCTCGAAGTACGCCGATTGGTTCGACATCATCTCGTGGAAGCCGTTCAAATACCGCGGCTGGGCCGGGCACGATTCGCTGCCGGTCTTCAAAAAGAGCAACGACGGCCTGGCGAGCGACGCCGTCAAACAGCACATCTTCAACGTCACCCGGCGCTGGATGGACCCCGACGGCGACGGCGACCCCCGCGACGGTATCGACGGCTGGCGGCTCGACGTGCCCAACGAAATCCCCGCGCCGTTCTGGGTCGAGTGGCGCGAGCTGGTCAAATCGATCAATCCCGACGCGTACATCACCGGCGAAATCTGGGACCGGGCCGACACCTGGCTCGACGGCAAGCACTTCGACGCCGTCATGAATTACGCGTTTGCCCGCGCCGCCGTCGCCTGGATCTGTCACCGTGACAAGAAGATCAAGCCCAGCGAGATCGATCGGCGTTTGGCGAAGCTGCGCCTGGCGTACCCGACCGCGGCCACCTACGTGCTGCAAAACCTCATCGACAGCCACGATACCGATCGGCTCGTTTCGATGGTGCTCAACACCGACCGCGCCTACGACAAGCTCAATCGCGTGCAGGATTCCAACCCAAATTACAACAACGCCAAACCCGGCCCCGAGGAGTATCGCCGGGCCCGCCTAGTCGTGCTGCTCCAGATGACGTACGTCGGCGCGCCGATGGTCTACTACGGCGACGAGGTCGGCATGTGGGGAGCTGACGACCCGACCTGCCGCAAGCCGATGCTCTGGGAAGACCTCCAGCCGTACGAGAAGCCCGAGGACAACTTCGTAATGAAGGATCATTTGGACTTCTACCGCCGGGCGATCGCGCTGCGTAACGCGCACTCGGCCCTGCGCACCGGCGAGTTTCAGACGTTGCTGACCGATGACGAGCAGGACATGTGGGTGTTTGCGCGGACAAACGATTCCGAGTTCTTGGTCGTCGTGTTGAATGCGTCGGACCGTTCCCGCGAGGTCGTCGTTCCCAAGCCGGACAACGCTGCCGGCTCCTGGAAGGTCGTCTTCGGCGGCGCCGATGCCCTTCAAGGCGTCGATGGTGAATTGAAGGTGCGCGTCCCGCCGATCGCCGGGGTCGTGCTGTACTCGGCACGTGAGCCATAACAATCCACTGCAAAACCCGGCAGCGCCCACGGACCGTAGCGGCCGACCCCCCAGTCCGCCGTGGAACACGGGGAAAACGCTCTTTTCCGACGACGTCCGACACGGGGGCCGACGCTACATTATTTTGCGGCGAACTGATAGAGGGCATTATGCGGCGTGGGGCCATCCAACGTAGGTGGTTGGCATTATTATGGGCTGTACAGTTGCCAACTCGTTGAAAAGCTGAACACAGGTGTACTCCAGCGAGCAATTCGACCGCTGGATTTCGCGAAACTCTGTCACTGAAATGACTTACGTTTTCACCGGAAACCAACGAACCTTGACTCTCATCTGGCACACCGGTAAACTCAATTGTTACAAGGGTTTTTCGGATTCGAGGGGTTTGCTGTATGCGATGATCCTTAGCCGCGGGTAGGGATGCCGTAGTTATGTCGAACCCATGGCAGGTTTACCGACTGCGTACTCCCGAATACTCGATCGAGCGCGACTTGGAACGTCTGGGTTTTCGCGTCGGCAGAGCCGATTGATCCCGGACTGAATGAGACATGGGTCATGGACCCGCTGGAAGGCGGCCAGACCGGTCTTCCTAGTGCTTTGTCAGCCATGATATGAAGGGTGGCCCACCTCTTTAGAGGTGGGGGACACGAATAGACTATCGATTCGTGTCCCCCGCGGCTAAAGCCATGGGCCACCCATCAATCGAGTAGCGACAGAGCACTAGAGAGGTTGGCCGGCGGCACGTTGACCATTTGTCCTTCGTGTCACCGTTCCTGATGGGAACAACTATAGATAAAGGAGCGCAAGCCATGCGTCTTTCGATTTCGACACGCAACGGATGGATACTCAGCATCGTCGCCCTGATGGCAATTGCCGTGCCGGCAACCCGGGCGGCCCCGAGGTGCGTTCCGCCCGAGATCACCGACCAGCCCGACAGCGCCGAGGTCTGCGACGGCGACGCGGTCACGTTCACCGTCGTCGCGGACGGTGACCCGCCGCTCGAATACCAATGGCAAAAGGACGGCGTGCCGATCTTCGACGCCATCGAGGCTTCGTACACCATCGATCCGGTCGGCCCCGAGGCCGCCGCCAATTACGACGTTGTCGTGACCAACCCGTGCGGCTCCGTTACCAGCAAGCTAGCGACGCTGACGATCATCGAGGAAGGACCGAGCATCTCCGAGCATCCCCAGGACGCCGGTCTCTGCGCGGGCGATTCCGTCACATTTACCGTGACGGCCGAACCCGCCGAGACGCTGAGCTACCAATGGCGGCACGACGGCGCGGATATCCCCGGTGCGAATGAAACGTCCTTCACGATTGACGTGACGGTTCCGGGAGACGCCGGTCAGTACGACGTGGTCGTATCCAACGTCTGCGGTCAGGTTACGAGTGATCCGGCAACACTGACCGTCGGATCCGGACCGACCATCACCGCGCACCCGCAAGACCAGACGATCTGCGATGGCGAGCCGGTCACGTTCACCGTCACAGTCGAGGGAACCGAGCCGCTGACATATCAATGGCGTCGAGACGGCACCCCGATCTTCGGCGAGAACGAAGCGTCCTATACGATCGACCCGGTCGGGCCGGGCGCCGACGCCGAGTTTGACGTGGTCATCTCCAACGCTTGCGGGACGGTCACGAGCAACGCGGCGACGCTGACGGTCGATGAGGGACCGGTCATTACCGCGCAGCCGCAGGACCGCTCGGTTTGCGAGGGGAATTCGGTCACGCTCACGGTGACGGCGACCGGGCTCGAACCGCTCACATACCAATGGCGAATGAACGGCACGGATGTCCCCGGAGCCGAGAGCGACTCGCTCGTGATCGATCCGGCGGCTCCGGCGGACGCCGGCGATTATGACGTGGTGATTACCAACCCGTGCGGATCGTTGACGAGCGAGACGGCGACGTTGACGGTCAACGTCGCGCCGACGATCACGACACACCCGGACGACGCCTTTGCCTGTGAGGGCAATTCGGCCGAGTTTGAAGTGATCGCCGAGGGAACCGAGCCGCTGTACTACCAGTGGTATCACGACGGCGAGCCGATCGCCGGCGCGACCGAGGCGACCTACACGATCGATATGGCGGGGACGGACGACGCCGGTGAGTACTACGTGCAGGTGGCCAACGTCTGCGGGTCGGTCACGAGCGATACTGCGGAGTTAACGGTCCACGTCCGGCCGTTCATCACGGAACACCCGCAAGGCCGGGTCGTGTGTAACGGCGATGACGAGGTCACGTTCAGTGTCACAGTGACCGGGTCGGAACCGATAATGTTCCAGTGGCGCAAGGGCGGCGTAAATATCCCCGGCGCGACGAGCGACACGTACACGATCAGTCCGGTCACGCTCGCCGCCGACGACGATTACGACGTGGTGGTGATGAATCTGTGCGGCACGGTGACGAGCGAGCCGGCGACGCTGGTGGTTCTTGATGAGGTTCCGACGATCACGGAGCAGCCACAGGACGCGGCTCGCTGCGACAACGGAACGGATTCGATCACGTTCAGCGTAGCCGCGGAGCCGCTCGACGGGCTGAGCTACCAGTGGCGCAAGGATGGTGTGGATATCCCGGACGCGACGGGCGACACCTATGAAATCCCGGTGGTCGTGATGGCTGACGCCGGCGAATACGACGTGGTGGTGACGAATCCCTGCGGTCCTACCTGTAGTGATTCGGCAACGCTGATCGTGGTTGACGAAGGGCCGAGCATCGTCGATTCGCCGGAGAACCAGGCTGCCTGTGTAACACAGACGGTAACGTTCACGGTGACCGCGGACGGCCCCGAACCGCTGAGCTACGAATGGTATCATAACGGCCAACTCATCGAAGATGCGACCGATTCTTCCTACACAATCGACTCGGCGGAACTCGAAGATGCCGGGGAGTACTATGCCGTCGTGAGCAACCCCTGCCACTACGCCACGAGTGCGCCGGCGATACTAACGGTCATCGACGATCCACCCAGCATCGTGCAGCAACCGGAAGACTGGATCGCCTGCGAAGGCGCCACGATCGCGTTCTCGGTCGTTCCCGGCGGCGATCCGCCGTTCGAGTACCAATGGTACCAGGACGACACGCCGATCGACGGCGCGACCGGTGAATCGTACACGGCCCAGAACATCACGGTGGATGATGCGGGTGAGTACCGCGTCATGGTCACGAACGCCTGCGATTTTGTCGAGAGCGACACCGCCACGCTGACGGTCAACACCGCCGTGGTGATTACCGAGCATCCGGCAAGCCAGGTTGACTGCGAGCACAGCCCGGTCACGTTCAGCGTCGAGGTGACGGGAACCGAGCCGTATAGCTACCAGTGGCGTAAGGACGGCGAGGACATCGCCGGCGCGATCGGAGCGGAGTATACGATCGATTCGATCACTCCCGACGATGCCGCCACGTACGTCGTCGTCGTGACCAACCCGTGCGCCGAGGTAACCAGCGATCCGGCGACGTTGACGGTCGACGTTGGTCCGACGATTACGCAGCCGCCGGAGGCCGCGGATCTGTGCGTGGGCGAATCGGTGACCATGACCGTCGCCGCGAGCGGGACCGAGCCGTTCAGCTACGAGTGGTACAAGGACGGCACGCCGATCGCCGGCGCGACGGAAGACACGTACACGATCGACCCGCTGGTAACGGACGATTCGGGCCAGTACCACGTCGTGGTGGCCAATTACTGTGACCAGGCCGACAGCGATTCGGCCACGCTCGACGTCGACGCACCGCCCGAGATCACCGTAGAACCCGAGCCGGCGATCATCGCGCGCGGGCAGTCGCACACATTCTGTATCGTCGCCGTCGGTGAAGGGTTGAGCTATCAGTGGCAGCTTGACGGCGTTGACATCCTCGACGCGACCGCCGCTTGCCACGAAGCTAGTGCGGGCGGGATGTACGCCTGCGTCGTGACGAACCGTTGCGGCGAGGATGTCTCGAATGCCGCCGAGTTGACTATCGCTACTCGGCTAACGGTCGCCGTGACGGCTACGCCACCCGGCGTCAAACTGGGCGATCCGGTCACGCTGGCCGCGACGGCATCACGCGGCCTCGGCCCGTACACGTACCTCTGGAATACGGGCGAGACCACCGCGACCATCGTGGAGACCCCCACCCAGAACACCGTCTACACGGTGCTGGCAACCGACTCCCTCGGTCAGACGGCCACCGCGGAAGTAACCGTTGCCGTCGCCGCGCCGCTGACGATCCAGACCCGGGCGAGCGCCTACATCCTCCAGCCGGGCGAGAGCAGCACGCTAACCGCCGTCGTCATTTCGGGCGGGATGGTGCCGTTCGAGTTCGTCTGGAGCACCGGCGAAACGGCCGCGAGCATCACGGTCACGCCGAACGTGAGCACTACCTTCTACGTAATAGTCTCCGATAGTCTGGGACAAACCGCCTCGGTTTCCGTCACTATCACGATCAACGAAGAAACCGAGGATGACCAGAGCGCGGCCGAGCAGCCGCCGGCCGATGAGGGCGATCAAACCGACGACGACGGAACCGGCGACGACGGAACCGGCACCGACGATTCCCAGGGAGATGGCACGATTGACGATCAGTCCGGCCAGGATACGACGCCCGTCGCCGGCCTCTGCCCGTTGGTGAGCTTCAGCATGATCAGCCTCCTGGTGGCGGGGCTCTGCTGGTCTCGCGGCACGAGTTCGCGCCGGCAACGGCGGCGATAGAAATGTAGCGGCCAGCACAGCAGAGCCGGCGTGTCCTCACGCCGGTTTCCGGGCCGGGGACGGCCCGGCTCTGTTGGATGATCGCGCACGATCATATAGATACGGGGCCAGCATGGCGACCAGCATGGCGACCAACATGGCCGCGCTTCGCTTGGCCATGGCACCCAAACCGCTCGTACCCTTCAAGGCAACACTGACAGAGCACTACATTATTGTGTTCGGCTATCTGTCGGATTGTTTCAATGCCGAAGTAATGAGCCCAGCGACGCGCTTACCTGATAGCAGCATACCGCCGAAGATCGGGCCCATGCGTGGTCCGCCGAGCGCGGCACAGACGCTCATCCCCGCGACCCAGAGTCCGGGATAGACCTCGCCCGCCTTTTCCACCACGGCCGTCTCGCCTTGCCCGGCGTTCATCGGACCCTCGAAGCCGTGTTCGACGGGGGAATCGCGGAAGTAACCTCGTCGGCGGAGCGTTTCCACGACGACCGCCTCGTGTCCGGTCGCGTCGAGGATTGCCTGGGCTGATAGTGTCAGCGGGTCGACGTGCAGGACGCCCGAGATGCCGGTGCGGTTCACGACGATGCCGGTGACCCGGTCTTCGTGAACGCTGACATCCTCGAGCGTTACCAGGTTCAGCACCGTGACACCGGCTTGGATGGCCTTGAAACAAAGGCCCGACGCCAACTCGACCGCGTCCACCGTGTAAAGCCCTTCTTGTTGGCGCTCGGATCGAATCCCCACTTCCTCCAAGATAGGCAGGGCCGCTTCCTGGAGGACGACCTGGTTCATCCCCATACCGCCTCCCCAGATTCCGCCGCCGGCGGATAGCCGCTTTTCCACCACGGTTACTTTGAAGCCTTGTTTGGCGAGATAGTAACCTGCCATCAGCCCCGCCGGTCCGGCCCCCACGATGAGCACGTCGCTGACGATCAGGTTGGTCAGTTTCTCGTGGTAAGAATCTACGATCAGCCTGGTGATCTGTGTTTCGTCGAAGCCCTTCATGTCTCTCTCCGAGGCAAATGTTCACTCATCCGTCGTTCCCCCGAGAACCCGCCCGGCCAGATCGCCGAACGTGCACCCAGCAAGAATACCGGATTCCGCCGACCGATACAAAAGGGGAATGCAAAGCTCTGCTTTGCAGCTACATGACAGTTTTGGCGGACGCTACACGCTGAATCCTACGTCCGCCGCGGGGGGCGGATGCTACACGCTGAATCCTATGTCGGCCGCGGGGGGCGGACGCTACAGGGCCTGGGCCGAAGCCCGCCGGGAGTGTCGCGGCCCCCTAAAAGTATCCAAACACGAACACGACTTGCAAAACGCAACGCGCGTTGGTATTGTCGCGTGCTCGTTTCAGGCAGGGACTGGAGTGGGTTCGAAAATGCGAAGGTCGAGGGCTTAAATCCCATCGTCTTCACCTCCACACCCGTCGGTGTAGCGGCGGGTTTCGTTTTTAGGCTTGAGTGCGCCCCCTAATCGACCGGTAAGGACCCGGTCATCGACTCGGCGCCGAAATCAACTGATTGGAGAGAATGATGAAATCAAACGACTCGCCATGCGACGCGCGCGGACTCGCGCGCACCGTGCTGACCGTCACCCTATTCCTCGCCCTCTGCGGCATCCTGCTCCCGGCAACCGGCCCCGCCTTCGGCCAGGACGCAAAACTCCCCAAAGGCGACGAAATTCTCGACAAGTACATCAAGGCCACCGGCGGCAAGGAAGCTTACAAGAAGATCAACAACCGCGTCATCAAGGGCACCTTCGAAATGCCCGCTCAGGGCATGAAGGGCACCATCAATATCCACGCGGCCCGCCCCAACCTCTACTATACGGTCGTCGAAATCCCCAACATGATGAAGCAGGAGCGCGGCACCGACGGCAAGATCGCCTGGGAGCGTCAATCCATGATGGGCGCCCGTATCCTCGAAGGCGAGGAACGCGATCAGTTCATACGCGAAACCGTCTTCGACAGCGAGGTCGACTGGCGCAAACTCTATAAGAAGGCCGAAACCGTCGGCGTCGAGGACATCGACGGCAAGCCCGCCCACAAGATCAAACTAACCATCGACGATACAAACACGATGACCGCCTATTACGACAAAACGTCCAACCTGCTGGTCAAAACCGTCATGATACATAAGACGCAAATGGGCGATATGCCGGTCGAGACATACATCAGCGACTACAAGAAGGTCGGCGGCTTGCTAATCCCCCACAAGCACCGCCAAGTAGTGATGTCGATGGAGCAATTGCTCACCTTTGATTCGTTTGAAGTCAACGTCAAGATGGATAAAAAACGCTTCGCGCTGCCCGACGACGTCAAGGAACTCCTCGCGCAGAAGGAAGAAGCCAAGAAAGCTGAGAAAAAGGACACAACGCCTTAGAAGTCCGCCGTAGAAATCCTGTAGCGTCCGCCCCCCGCGGCGGACGCTACGTTTTGTGGACGCCGCCAATCTCGCTGATATCAACCGTCTCGGTCAACACGCTCCGCGCGCAACGCGCGGAGCGGTTTTACTAACCCGACCAACCGCGGTGCTGCCGCCGAAGACTTTGTCGGGTACCATCTCGGCGTATAACAGTCCAACGTAAAGACACGTAGCGGCCGACCCCCGTGTCGGCCAATCCTATGAGCGGCTGTTTTCCCGTACCTACGGCCGACACGGGAGTCGGTCGCTACAGCCCATGGGTGCCGCCGACTTTTGAGGCGGATTGATAAGCCGACCGTTGATCGTTCGATGAGTGATGCTAACACAAGACCAGCCCGCATTTTCATTTCGGTCGCCGAAGACTCGGCCGACGTACACGCCGCCGCGCTGTTGAGCAAGGCACGTGCACTACTTCCCCACTGCACGTTTTACGGACTGACCGGCCCACGCCTGCGTGCGGCCGGCGCCGAGACGCTCTGCGACCTGAGCAGCCACGCCGCCATGCTGACCGGCGTCTTCTCGGTAATCGGCCGGGCGTGGAAGGCCATCAAGATGGTGGAACGATCGTGGCGAACCAGCCCACCCGACCTGGTCGTGTTGCTGGACTCCCCGGAGCTAAACCTGCGGCTGGCGCGGCGAGCCCGTGCCCGCGGCTTACCGGTGCTGTACTACATCGCGCCGCAGACGTGGGCCTCGCGCGAGGGTCGCAACCGGGAAATTGCCGAGACGGTCGATCGCCTGGCGTGCATCCTTCCGTTCGAGCAGGACTACTTCCGCCGAGCGAAGGTCAACGCCGAGTACGTCGGTCACCCGCTGTTTGAAACCTTGCAGCGTGAAAAACCCGACCCGGCGATCGTCAAGCGTTTGCGCTCAAGTGGCGAACCACTGATCGCGATTCTGCCCGGCTCCCGCCGACATGTAATCGACGCCGTTCTGCCACTGCAATTGGAAGTCCTGCAAAAGCTGCGAGCCGCCGGCGTGCGAGTGCGCGCGGCGATCTCCGCCGTCTCCGAGCAGCGTGTCGAGCAGATTCGCGCGCACCTCGCGGGTCACAACTCCTCCCCGGAAATCATCGTGGGCCACAACGCCGGCCTACTGACCGCCGCCGATCTGGTGTTGGTTGCTTCGGGCACGGCGACACTGCACGTCGCGCATTACCGCAAGCCGATGGTGGTGATGTACAACGCCGGCCGGCTGCTCGCGATGCTGTACGGCCCATTCGGCCGCTTCTTGTTGAAGACGCCGCACTTGTCGCTGGTGAACATCCTCGCCGGTCGCCGAATCGTGCCCGAGTTCATGCCCTTCGTGCGCGACACGAACGAGGTCGCCCATGTGGCAAGCCGGCTGCTGACCGACGAGGCTTGGCGCAAGCTGATGATCGAGCAGATCAACGAAGTCGTCGAACCTCTGGAAACATCAAACGCCAGTGAAAACGTCTGCCGCATCATTAAGGAAATGCTGGAACAGCGACACGCATAAACTGCAATTAATGTCTCATACGCATCCCATTTCGAACGCGTGTGTCAGGGCTTGTAGCGTCCGGCCCCCGGGCCGGACGTCGAATACAAATCGCCCCCGACGGCCGACGGGGGCGTCGGCCGCTACATGACTCTTGCGGGGAACTATTACGGATACGTCTCCCCATAGTGTGCCAGCAACGCCGCCAGATCAGACAAATCGGTACATCCGTTACCGTCGATATCCGTAACCGGATTGTAGTTGGCGTCACCCTCGCACCAGCCGTAGTGAGCCAGCAGCAACGCCAGGTCGGAAAGATCGACGACGCCGTCGCCGTTCAGGTCGCCGATCAAGCCCGGCTCGACGCTGAACGTCGCGTCGCTCTCGTCCCAGACCCCATGGCTCCCACCGCCGAACACGCGCCGCACGCGAACCTTGTAGTCGTCACCCTCGCCCCGCGGCACCCACTCGACAGACATGACACCGGGTTCGGTCAGCTCGACGATATTACCCCATTCCGTCTCCGCCGTGGCTAGCTCCAGATCATCGATCCAAACGGTATCGGCGTAGAGGGACTGGTTATCGTCCTTCTCGTATTCCCACCTCAGCACGTGCGAACCAGCCGGCAGCGTCGTGCCGTAGTATGTCCAACTGCCGTTGCCGGATGTGTGGATCTCTTCGTCATCATCGATGTAAAAGCTGAAGTAGTCGAAGCCGCTCTGAGAACTGACGCGGTACCAGAAGTTCAAGACTCCGCCGGTGGCGGTGCGTGTCATCCACGAGATTTCATTGTCGCCGATGTCGCCGGCCCGTGCCGAATGTTCACCCGAGTGCGACTGGCCGGCGGTCACGAACCAGTCCTGGTCGCCGCCGGTGTCATAATCAGGGCCGAGGCTGCCGTCTTCGAAATCGTCGGTGACGGTCGCCGTCTCGACGTAGTTATCCGTGTACTGCACCTGGTATTGCGCGCTCTCGTTGCCGGTCCAGGTCACCTCCGTCGCCACACCAGCCGTCAGCGTCTCGCCCCCGTTGGGATAAACGATCCGCGACGACGTTTCCAGAGTGACATCCAAGCGTGTCGCCGGGCCGGCGGCGACAACCACGTTCGTGACGGTTAACGGGTCGTACCCGTCGGCCTCGAAGTACAGGTCATATGTCCCCGGCAGCAACATGCGGTGATAGTCGCCGACGTCCGGGTCGGTGTATATCTCGTGATCGCGGCCGACCACCGTAACGGTTGCACCGAGCGGCAACCCCGTATCAACGTCGGTCACAATCCCACGCACGCCTATCAGACAGGTCGCCATGTACGCCAACATTGAATCGCGGTTCTGTTCCCAGTAGGTCGGGATCTGCGAGTACGGGGGGATATATGTGTTGCTCAGTTCGAGCGTGACCTCGTTGGAACCCATGTAGTGATAATTCCAGTCCTGCATACCGCCGGCGATAGCGTACCAGTCGGCCCCGTTCGTGATCCCGTGATAGAACGACGGACTGTTCCACATCGGCAAGTTGTGCCGCGAATACTCCTCGCTGATCCAGATGAACATGTCGTCATCGGGCGTCGGGGTGTAAACGTCGGCACCCTCGGCGTTGTTGTCAAAGGGATAGTTCACCACCAGCGCCCCGGTGTGCATGTTTGCCGAAAGCGTGAACGACGATGCGAACGTCCAGTTCATAATCACGCCGGTTTCCGCCGCCCGGCCGTCCGGCGTGTTTTCCGGGCTGGTATACGGATCGGGAAAATCGCGGTTCAGATCGACGCCGTTCGCGTTCTCACGCTCCACGTCGACGTAGCCGTCTGGGTTCATCAACGGCACGATCCAGATGTCGATTTCATCAACCAAGTCGGTGATATCCGGATCGACGCCGTAGCCCTCGGTCAGCAGGTCGATAAAGAACAGGCACATCTCGTTTCCGACCCACTCGTCGCCGTGCATCGTCGAGATGTAGCGGAACTCGGGCTCATCCTCTTCGACGTCTGGATCGTCGGTGATCTGGATCGCCCAGATGTGTCGGCCTTCCTCGCTCAGGCCGAGATCATAGAAACGCGTGATGTCCGGATGGTCGGCGGCGACTCTTTGCATGAACGCGCCGATCTGTGAATATGTGCGATACTGCGCCAGAGTCGGCGTCGCGGCGATAAGCAAACTCAGTGCGGCGACAATACTCATTAACAGTCCGCTGTAAAAGTCACTACGGGTCGTGAATGACGTAGCGGCCGGCGCCTCGCCGGCCGTAATAGGCCGGAAACGCCGCTTTGGACGTACGGCCTGCGAGGCGCAGGCCACTACCTGACTTTTGCGACGGACTGTTAACCGCGCGTTCATTCCACACCCCCCGCGCGCAGCAATAATTGGGCAAGCTCCCGATGTTGACACTCGTTCGCCCGGCTCAGCGGCGTCGTCCCGTCGGCCGCCCGGTGGTTGACCTCCGCGCCGTGCTCGAGCAACAGCTTCGCGACCTGTACCAACTTACGCTCCGGCTCCGATGCACGCAGCCGATGCGCCGCCAACACGTGCAACGCCGTTTCATTCTTTCTATTGACGGCATCGGCGTTCGCGCCGCGCGCGAGCAAGCGCTCGGTCGCATCACACCGGAATCGCAACGCCGCCGCGTGCAACGCCGTGTTGCCAAGCTTGTCCGCCGCATCGATCTTCGCCTCCTTATCCAGCAACAGATCGATGGTTTTGGCCTGGTTGCTCAGGGCGGCGTAGTACAGTGGCGTGCGGCCATTTGAGTCCTTTGCGTTAACGTCCGCCCCGTTTTCGAGCAGCAGGCTGAACAACTCGTCCCGTTGCCGCGCGAGCGCGACGTGCAACGCCGTCATGCCCTCACCATCGCCGGCGTTGACCTCGGCACCACCGGCCAGCAGGAGCCCGGCAATCTCGCGACGTGACTCTTTAGCAGCCGGCGTGCGTTGACCCTCGGCGGCGACAACGTGCAGCGAAGTCGCGCCGCGCTTGTTCTTCAAATTCACCTCGGCCCCGCCGGCCAACAGCCGCTTGACCGTCTGCAACCGCCCCGCGCGCGCCGCGGCGAATAACGCCGTCTCACCGTCGGCGTCTTTCGCATTCGCTTTCGCCCCACGTTCCAGTAAAAACGCGATAACCTTCGCCTCGGGCGCCAGCGCCGCCGCGTGCAAAGGCGTCCGCCCGGAACCCGTCCGCGCCACGATGAGCTCAGGCCAATCCGACAATAGGTCCCGCACACGTTTCAAATCTCCGGCCTGAGCGGCAGTATGAATGTCGCCCGGATCGGCCATCAATTCCGTGGACGCGCCCCCAAACAGCCAGCCCGCCAGGAGCGTTAAGAAGCATGCTCGTCTCATGCGTATGCTCGCTCTACAACCGCCGTAAAAGACGTGTCTCCCACTATCCGACGGTACGGCACCAACCAACTCAAGTCAAGCAAAACCATTCGCACCAGAAGACCCTAACATATGCCGTATAGATTGATTCTGCCCGCGTTACAACAGCCGTGCCGCGGGCGGTTCAAGACATCCCACTCAAAAGGAAGAATTATCGGAAGGTATTAGGTACAACTCTTCGTCTTCACAACGCCATCGTCGCAGTGAGCGTGACAATTGAGCCAGGCTTCGGGGGAGAACGTAGCGTCCGCCCCCCGTGGCGGACGTCGAGAACCGAGGACCGATTCGAGCGAGCAAGGTTGGTGCAAGTTCGAATCAGTCCCCCACCCCGTTCGCCTGCCCTCCGGGCTGGCGAAACGGGATGGGGCACCCCCAACGCTCGGCGTTCACAACGCCATCGTCGCAATGAACGTGACAATTGAGCCAGGCTTCGGGGGAGAACGTAGCGTCCGCCCCCCGTGGCGGACGTCGAGAACCGGGAACCGTTCGTCGTGTTACGGCCGCCACGGGGACGCAACCACGCGAAACCTTCGTCCGCGTACCGGGGACGGTGCGTCGTTTACGGCCGCCACGGGGGGCGGCCGCTACATTTCCAGGCCCAAACTCCACCCTGTCCGAGACGTCATGCATTCCCGAGCAGCACTCTGCCCGCAACCGTTTGGCTACCGGCTAAGGTTTATGTATACTGAGCGGATTAAATCGAGCGAGCCAGTGGCTCTTTAACAGGAAACATCGTGGGTACCCATCGTCGCGGGTACCCTTCAAGGAGATCGATTCATGTCACGACGCCGAGCCCTGTGGGGGGTTGTTTGTCTCGTCGGCATATTGGGGGTGCTATCCCCAGCGCTCTATGCCGACGGCCTCGAGGATTCCAAAGCACGGATCGCCGCCGCCGGTGACGCCGAGCAGTACGATGCCGACGCCGTCGTCGTGCTCGACGCGACCGACGTTACGGTGTTGCCGAACGGTATCGGCATAGCCAAGCGGCACAAGATCGTCAAGATCCTGCGCGACGCCGCCATTCGCGGCCAAGCGGTGCAGCGGTTTACGTACGATCCGAACACGAACAGGCTCGAGTTGATCGCGATCCGCGTCTACCGCGCCGACGGCACCGTTGAGGAAGCCCCGATTGACAGCCGTGTCGATCAGCCGCAGCCGTCCTGGCTGCTCTATTGGGGCAGCAAGCAGTTCATCGTGCAACTCCCGCGGCTCGAGGTCGGCGACGCGCTCGAAACCATCAGCGAGCTGACCGGTTTCAACGTCGCCTACCTGGCCAACGAGGATGAGGAAGCCGCGGTCAACGCGCTCGGCGAAGTGCTCAAGCCGCCGGTACTCGGCCACTGGCACGACGAGGTGCACTTCTGGTCGAGCCTGCCGGTCATCGAGCAGTGCTACACCGTCCGCGTGCCCAGGGACAAGCCGCTGCAATACGAGATCTACAATGGCGAGGTCCGCGCGTCGGTCAAGTTCGATGGCGACCACCTGGTCTACTCGTTCGAGAAGAAGGATATCACACCCTTCAAGTCCGAGCCGAGCATGGAGCCCACGCCGAACGTCGCACCAAAGCTACTGCTGGCAACGCTGCCGGATTGGGAATCCAAGGGCCGCTGGCTCTACAGCGTCAGCGAGCCGCAGCTTGAGGCGGATGATGCAATCCGCGCGAAGGTCGCCGAGGTCATCAAGGACTGCAAGACCGACGAAGAGCAATACACGGCACTCAACCACTGGGTCGCCGATAACATCCGCTACGCCGGCACCACCCGCGGGATGGCCGAGGGCTATACCATCCACGACATCAAGGAGACCTTCCGCGATCGGCTGGGTGTCTGCAAGGACAAGGCGGGCATGCTCTGCGGGATGCTCCGCGTCGCGGGCTTCGAATCGTACACGGTCATGACGATGGCCCGGCAGCGGGTGGACGTCATCCCCGCCGACCAGTTCAACCACTGCGTCACCTGCATCCGTTGGGAAGACGGCTCGCTTACGCTGCTCGACCCAACCTGGATGGTCAACAGCCGCGATAACTGGTCCACGCTCGAACCGTTGCAGCACGTCGTCTACGGCACGCCCGAGGGTGAACCCCTATCGACCTCGCCTTACTTCTCCCCCGAGGAGAACCTGGGCAGTTGGCAAGCCGTCTCCGAGATCGATCGCAACAACCGCCTGACCGGCAAGTTCGAGTTCACCGGCTGTGGCGCCCCGGAAGGCCGGCTGCGCCGTTCGCTCTTAGGCCTGCACCCCAACGAACGCTATCGTTTCTTCGACAACACGATCATGCGGCTCAGCCCCAACGCCCAGGCGATCAGCGTTACCCATACCGACCCGGCCGATTACTCCGGCCCGCTGAACATCAAGTGCGACTTCGCCGCCGACAACTATGTGATCGGCCAGGCCGACCAGCGCTTCTTCGCCCTGCCGATGATGCGAACCATCCTCGGCAACCGCACGCTCTACGACCTCTTCGACAAGACCTCGCTCGACGAGCGCAAGTACGGCATCAAACTGCTCGCGGCGCGGCTGGCCCGGTTCGAGGAAACCGTCCGCCTGCCCAGCGGCTGGACCGTCGTCGAGAAACCCGATCCGGTCGACATCGACGGACCGGCGGCCGGGTTGCACTTCGAGATCGAAACGACCCGAGGAAAAATCCACTACACCTGCGAGCTGACCATCAAGCGATGGCAGATCCCCCCGGACGAATACGACAACTTCAAGGAAGTCATGGAGAAGTTTGAGGAATTGACCGGCCGCACGATCGCATGCAAGTTGGAGACCAGCAGTGTACGACGTTAAATCAATCATCAACGCAACAGTGATCACCCCCCCGTCCATCCCGCGGCGTCTCGGCCCGGTCGCGGCCGGCGTGCTGCTCGTGACGTTCTGCACCGGCTGTGCCGCTCCGTTGCACGCCGGTCAGGGCCTGTCCGCGAACGACTCGCTCAACACGCCCGACGCCGTCTTCGAGCTCTGGCGGCAGGAATGGACGCTCAACCTCGACGGCTCGATCGTCTACCATGAAAAGAAACACCTGCGGCTCAACTCGGCTCGCACCTACCGCGCCTTCGGCGACCCGCGCATCGCATACAACAAGGACACCGATCAGGTCGAGGTGCTCGGCGCCCGCACGAAGATGGCCGACGGCACGTACGTCGAATTGGCGGACTATTCCACCGTCGAGGTCGCGCCCGATGCGTCGGCCGGCTGGCCCGCCTTCGGCAGTATCACGCAGAAGGTCATGGTCATAGGCGGGATCGAACCCGGCTGCGTGCTCGAAACCGAACACAAGATCACTACCAAGGCCGGCACGCGCCCCTACCTCGCCGCCGACCTGCGCATCGACAACCACTATCCCGTCCGCGCCCGCACGATTACCGTCACCGTTCCGCGCGGCAAGGCGCTCTCGCCGTTCGTCAGCGGCCTACCCGAGGATGGTTACGTGTACACGTTCGAGCAGAACGCCGACGGTAGCACCACGCACCGCTGGGATTTCGCCGGGCTCGACGGTCAACCAAACGAACCGCGGGCCGTTCCCTGGCAACAGAGCGGCGTCCGGCTCGCCTTCACCACCGCGCCCGATGCCGACACCTGGATCAAGCAACGTCTGGCCATGATCGACGAGGCGGCCAATGAGTCCCCCTTGCTCTCCAAGCTCGCCCAGGACTGGACCAAGGACGAGAACACCGAGGCCGACAAGCTCAACGCATTGCAGGGCAAGCTCGCCGGCTCGTTCAACTTCGTAAACTTCGACGTTGCCTGGCGACCGGCCAAGTCGCGGCTGGCTTCGGACGTGATTAACTCCAGCTACGGCCTGCCCGCCGAGTCCGCCGCCGTCCTGCTCGCGCTGGCCCGCGCCGCCGGCATCCCCGTCCAGCCCGCCCTGCTGGTCGCCGACCACGTCTGGGACGACAAAGCTCCCCAGGTCGCGATGGTGTCGGCATACGTCGTTGCCTACCACGGCCCCGACGGTCTCGAAATCTGGCATCCACACAATGGTCGTATCCGACGCGACAAACACTGGGCCGGCTACACGCTGCCGGGCGTCGAAGGAAGTAAGCTCGTACGCACCCGGCTGCCGGCCTGGACCAACGCCGCCGACAGCCGCTGCACCGTCACCGGCAACGTCACCATCACGGACGACGGCAAGTACACCGGCAAACTGTCGATCAAGACGGTCGGCCTGTTTGTTTCGCCTAAAGATCTGGAGACCGCCGACGGACAGAAACGTCGCGTGCGCGGCATCGTCAACCATCTGTTGCCGAGCGCGAAGATCGCGGATTTCACGCTGAAATCGCTGACAAACGACGCGTTCATAGTCGAAGTCGAAATCGAGTCATCCGAGCCGCTCGACAAGCTCCACGACTGTTACCAGCTCGAATTGGCGGAGACTTCGCCGGCGCTGGCGGACGTCCCGGTCCCGCTCGCGCACTCGCGCCGCCTGACGCCTGCCCGCCTCGTCGGTTCGTTCGATGAGCGCATCGACCTTGTCATCACCTGGCCGGAGGCTTGGAACGTCGAGGCGATCCCCGGCGGCGTCGAGCAGGTCGACGGTAAATGGGGTACGGTCACGCAAACCGTCACGCCCACCGACACCGGCTTGAAACTCCAGCGGCACATCCGCGTTACGAAACGCGACCTGCCGCCCGCCGACCTCGTCGCCCTGCGCAAACCGCTAAACGAACTGCGCGGCGACCACACCCGCACGCTACTGCTATTGCCGTAGCCGAGTGTCAACGACGGCGAAACCAACGATGTGAAAACAACGCCGCACGAAACGAAAAACACCGGCTATGGCATCCCGCCCGAAATCTACGACGTCGGCGTCGGCTGGGATCCGCAGCCGGAGATCGATCGCCTGCTACTGCTCACCCGACAAGCCGGCGTGGAGCCTCGCAGCGCGCTCGAACTCGGCTGCGCCACCGGGCGCCTCCTGCAACCACTAAGGAAGTCCGTCCCGGACGCGTGGGGAATTGAACTGTGTTCTACCATGGCACAGTTCGCCCGCAAGCGCAACGCCGGCGAGATTATCGTCGGCGATATGGCGGACTTCGCCCTCGGTCGCGGGTTCGATCTGATCTTCACCTCCGCCAACACTATTCGCCACGTGCTCACCGATGCCACCCTCGGCCACATGTGGAAATGTATCCACGATCATCTCGCCCCCGGCGGCGTCTTCATCGCCGACCTCGAACTTGGCTTCGACGCCGAGGCAAAAAAAGTCGGCAACCCCGCCACCTGGGAAATCGCGCGTGGCGAGATGCGCGTCAAAGCAACCTGGCTGGTCACAGAGGCACCCTCACCCAAGTCGCGCCGTAGTAAAATCCAGTACACATTCGAATCCCGCGGCGATAAATCACCGGGCATCTGGCACGAACGTTTCGAGCTTCGCACGTACGACGCGCCGGAGTTCCTGAAAATCGCAACGACCGCGGGTCGCCTGAAACCTATCGGCATCTACGAACTGCGCGATCCGTATCTGGTCGAAACACCGCCGGAAAAAGCCATCGGACGCCATTTGGTTGCATTTCACCGACCCGAAGCGTAGCGGTCGCCCCCCCTGGCGGCCGTGGAAAAGCGGGAGCCGCAAGCGCTTAGACCGCCCCCCCCGGGGGCGG
>JAUWNI010000199.1 GCA_030612705.1 Phycisphaerae bacterium
GGGGGGGGGGGGGCCCCCCCGCGGGCGTCTGTCGCCCCCCCCCCCCCCCCCCGCGGCGGGGGGGGGGGGGGGGGGGCCCGACGCTACAAACCGAAAGACAAAACGTGACGCCGGTTGTAATTGGTAATCGCGCGTAAATGACGCTAGGCTTCCCGTGGGGGGTAGACGCGCGGATTTCGTCCATCGTATTGACTGATGTCAAGGGCCGGTTGCACCCGTGTACGGTTTATTGTTTATTGTCTGTGCGTATCTGCTGGGCTCGATCCCGTTCGGACTGCTGATCGGGCTGGCCCGCGGGGTTGATATTCGCTTGCACGGCAGCAAGAACATCGGCGCGACCAACGCCGGCCGGGTGCTGGGACGCAGTTGGGGGTATTTGTGTCTGATTCTGGACGTGCTGAAGGGGTTCGTGCCGACGCTGGCGGCCTCTCTGGTGTTGATTGAGAAGCCGGTTGACGCGGGGATGCTGCTGCAATGGATACTGGTGGGCGTGGCCGCCGTGCTCGGGCATATGTTGCCGATCTATTTGAAGTTTCGCGGCGGCAAGGGGGTGGCCACGACGGTCGGCGTGGCGCTGGGTATCTTTCCGTATTACACCGTCGCGATGATTGCGGCGTTGGTGCTCTATGCCGTGATGCGGTTCGGAACCGGGCTGGTATCGGCCGGGTCGCTGACGATCGCGGTTGCATTCCCGGCGGCATTCTTCGTTTATCTGGGCGTCGATCCCGAAATGTCCCTGGAAGTGTTCTGGCCGCTGGCGGCGGTTTCGGTTCTGCTCGGATTGCTGATTATCGTACGCCATCGCGGCAATATCGCGCGGCTCGCGCGCGGCGAAGAAATGAAGCTACGCGGCAACAATACCGTCCCGGCCGATGCCGGTCCGGAGGATGAAATGTAGCACAGCCGCGGACTTCAGTCCGCGCGGCGCCGCGGGGAGTAGAATTTACCCTTTTCGAAGGACCGGGCGGACTGAAGTCCGCGGCTCTTCGGGTTGAACCCGTCAAAGCAACACTGACTTAGCACTCGATTCGACGGCCGGCGAGGCGCCGGCCGCTACATTGATTATCGTTCCGCATTCCACCAATTAGGCAGGACGATTCGCCGACCGTCGGCGGTTTCGGCGAGCTCGAACGCGGCGTTGTAGACCTCGGTGAGGCGATCGGGAACGAGAATTTCCCCAGCATTGCCGTCGGCGATTATGCGGCCTTCACGCAGCGCGAGTACGCGGCCGCCGAGGGCTGCCGGCAATTGCAGATCGTGGCTGATCAGGATCAATCCGCGCCCGCGCTTATGCCAAGCACGGAGCAGACCAACCAGCTCGATCTGGTAGGCCGGATCGAGCGCCGTGTTAGGCTCGTCGAGGAACATGACCTGCGCGTCCTGCGCAATGGCGGCGGCAATGAGCGCCTTCTGCCGTTCGCCGCCGCTGACCGCGTTGATTTGGCGATCGGCCAGAGCCGTCAGCCCACACATTTCGAGCGCCCGGTCGACGTACTCCGAGTCCGCGTGGGATAACGGTCGCAACGGCGAAACGTGCGGGAACCGTCCGGCGGCCACGACCTCGTAAAGGCTGAATCCGGGAATGCGCTCCACCGTCTGCGGTACGTACGATGCGAAGCGGCCGCGGACACGGGCCGGCAGACGAGCCACCTCCCGCCCGTTGATCCGCACGCTGCCGGATGCCGGCGGCAGCAAGCCCAGTAACGCAAGCATCAACGTGGTCTTGCCCGATCCGTTGGGGCCGATCAGTGAAACGCACTCGCCGGTGCGAAACTCGACGTTGATATCGTGCAATACAGCGCGGCCGCCGCGGGCGACGCTTAGTTGCTCGCAAGTCAATCGCCACGGTGTCTGAATGTCTTGTTTGCGGTTAATCATGGTCCTCGCCGGCGATCGCGCGACAGAGTGCATCGTACGTCATTGCGATCCGCGGACCCAACAAGTAATGCTGGTTGCCGGTCAAAACGTGTATGCGTTTGCTGGTAACGGCACGCAGAGCGCCGACTTTAGTCCAAACACGCACGGCGTCGGCATCGCCGTTGGGACGCTGCTTGCCGTCCGGGTCGAGCTCGATAATGACGTCGGGGTTGGCCCGCACGATGAATTCGAGCGAAAGCGGTGCAAACGCCGCCTGCTTGCCGGCAACGACGTTCTCGTGCCCGGATCGTCTCAGCAGATCGTCGTAGAACGAACCCGGTCCGGCGACGTAAGGCGGGCGCGGCGGATCGCTCAGCGTGCCGGTCAACAGCAGTACGCGCGCCGGCGATACATGTGCATAACGCTTGGTAACGATAGCCAAGTCAGATTCGATCCCTTCGCAAAGTCGCTCAGCGGCGCGCATCCGGTGAGTCAACTTCCCCACCCGGCGAATCGCAGCCGATAGATCGTTCAGACCGGTGTCGGGAACCGACTCAACTCTCAGATCAAGTGCGGTGAAACGCTCGGTTTGCGCCCGACTGGTGCCGGAGACGAGGATCAGGTCGGGTCGCAGTTTCAGCAGCACCTCGACGTTGACATCGATCAACGCGCCGATCGCGGGCACGCCCTCGATGCCCGGTGGATAGTCGCAGTAACGCGAGCGGCCGACCAATGCCGACCGTAGCCCCAGCGCGCAGCAGATTTCGGTCACGTTCGGGGCGGCGGTGACGATCCGCGGCGGCGCGGCGTCGAGCTCGGCTTCATCAACACGCGGGTTGAGCACCCAGTCATGTGTGGCACCGGCGTCCCGCCGGTGAATTCGGTCGCCATGGGGGGCGGCCGCTATGGTTCCATCGGCGGCGGAATCGGTCTGCGACGATGTACGCTCACAACCCGTGAGCAGGGCGATTGCCAGGCTAAGCAGCGCGAAGCGAGCCGCGCGGGTGGGGAAGTGCCGAGGATTCATCGCGGGGTACCCGGCAGATCGGCGGGCATTTGTTTTTCTAAAAACGCCAGCAGGTAGACCGCCTGTTCCGGACTAGCGAGGGTGGCGGGACCGCGGCCGAAGATGTCGAAGACCATCCGTCCCCAAAGCACCAGGATGCCGTCATCGGTCCAGCAACCTTCATCGCCGGCCTGAAGCGTTTTCACATCTTCGGGTCGAAAATTCTCGAACGCGCGCCGGGCCTGTTCGGCCGACGCGAACGACCAAGCCCGCACGATCAGCTTATGAGCGATGCGAGTATCGTGATGGTAAACCGCCAGCCAGACGCGTTCCGGTTCGAAAGCGCCCCACTCGTCGGTTTCGTCGCCGATGGCGTTCGCAGCCTGTTCCAACGATCCGCTCCAGACCTCGCCCCGTAAAACCCACGGCGAGGCATAGTTGCCCTTGGGGAAGGTGTCGGCGATGGTAACGCGCCCGGTATTGCAGCCGGCGAGCACGAAAACGGCGAGCGTTGCACAAGCGCAACCGGCGGTATTAACGAACCTGCTCAACATTGATCGAGTTCCGCACGGAGCGTCAGGTTGTACTCCAGGAGCTGCGTGATCGTTGCCGGCGGGCCGTGGCCGGGATAGATCAGGGTTTCTTCGGGCAGCGTGAGCAGGTTTTCGCGGATGTTCGCAAGCAGACGCTCACGCGAGCTATGCGGAAAGTCGTAGCGGCCGATACCCTCGGCAAAGACGGCGTCGCCGACCAGCGCCACGCCCGCCTCCTCGCAATAATATGCGACGCCCGCGGGCGAATGCCCAGAGACGTCGAGCACGCGCCACTCCAGGTCACCTAACGCAAGCGCGTCGCCATGACTGACCAACTGTTCGGGATCCGGAGCCGTGACCGGCAGGCCCAGTCCGGCGGAGAGGTTCTCCTCCGCGTTGGTCAGCATGTTCTCCTCTCCTCGCGGACAGACGATCGGAACGTCGCCCAGCAGCGAGCGCAGCGTTGCGATCCCGCCGATATGGTCGGCATGACCGTGCGTTACTACGATTGCCTTCGGCGTGAGCTTGTATTTCTGAACAGCGGCGGCAAACTGCTCGGTCTGCCGTGACGGCAAACCGGGATCGACCAGCCAGCAATCAGGCTCACCCTCACACCACAGGAGAAAGCCGTTCTCCTGGAACGACGGTTCGATAAAGACTTCGATATTCAGCTTTCCGTGTGTATTCATAGATACTTCATTAACGGAGTCGGCGGGCGCGAGCAAGTGGTCAATCCAGCGTGAAATACGGAGTGACACCCCGCTCGTTGCCCGGTGAGGCACGTGTTTGGCGAGCGTCTGTGATATCCGCGGGTTGAGGCGTGAAAGGCGATGGAAGGGCGCGATACTCCCTCGGTCGCGAGGCCTGTATGTAACTATAGTGTTAAACATGAGTTATGACGCATGCCCGCCGTCGCGACTCATTGAAGCCGAACGGCAGCCGACATTTATCAGAAGTCCGCCAGAAAAGTCATGTAGCGGCCCCCCCCCCCAGTACGCCGAAACCCAGAGCGGGTGTTTTCCCGTACTCTACGGCCGACACGGGAGTCGGCCGCTACGGTCTATGGGCACCGCCGACTTTTGCGGCGTACTGTTATGAGGGATGCACCCGGACTCGGTATTTATTCATTGACAGCCGAAAACGGCCTGGTTAAACTAACATAGAGTGTGGAAAGTCTAGGAGGAGTGAGGAGGCTTCCCGCATCTTTATTGGAGTGGCAAATACTATGCTCGCATAGTGTGCGCTAGCAGTCTGTCGGACTTAGGCCTCGAAAACACCATGGGAGCGCGCCCATATGTGTCGATACCCCAGGCCCAGACACCAAAGAGGGGCATCGAAGACCCCGAAACGGCAAAGTCCGACAGACTGCTAGCTTCGGGTGAGCGCCCAGTTCTTGGGTGTTTAATGAAGGGTTGAAATCGGGTTTGGGGGGCTCCGATAGTGCTAAGCGATATATAGACAGCGCTTGGGACAATCAGGAAGTCCGGTTTA
>JAUWNI010000055.1 GCA_030612705.1 Phycisphaerae bacterium
CCGCCCGGCGCCGCGCGGAGTAGAATTTACCCTTACCGAAGGACCGGGCGGACTGAAGTCCGCGGCTCTTCTGTACACAGACGAGAGCTTCATCGGCTACGAGCGCAAAACCCTCGCTTGCGCTTTGGGCTCTGTTCAACGCCTCTCCCGCTTTGCTTGCACGAACGCCTCGATCTGCTTTGTCGTCCATGTGTTGAGCACGTCGGCCTTGCGCAGGGCCGCTCGGCGGGCGGTGAGGACGCCGTAGTGCATCTGGGCGAAGCTCTCAACGCCGTGGGCGTCGCAGCAGATGGCGATCGTCACGCCCAGATCGCGGGCCAGCCGGGCGTGTTGATCCTTGAGATCGAGGCGGTACATGCTTGCATTCAACTCCAACGCCGTCCTGGTCTTCGCGGCCTCGCGGCAGATTGCCTCCATGTCGAGCGACATCGGCCGGCGGCTGTTGATCATCCGGCCGGTGGGGTGGCCGATCAGGTTGACGTACGGGTTGCGGATCGCCGCCAGAGTGCGCTCGGTGTTGGTTTTTATATCCTTGCCGAGGCCGGCGTGGATCGAGGCGACGACGAAGTCCAGCTTTTCCAGCAAATCGTCGGCGTAGTCGAGCGAACCGTCGGCGAGAATGTCCACCTCGGTTCCCGCCCAGATCTTGATGCCATTGATCTTGCGGTCGGTTTCGCGGACGTCGGCGATGAGTTGCTTTAGGCGCATCGGGTCGAGCCCGTTGGCGATCGTGCTGCTTCGCGAGTGCTCGGTAATGCAGATGTACTTCCAACCCAACGACTTGGCGGCGCCGGCCATCTCCTCGATCGTGTTCCGTCCGTCGCTGGCGGTGGTGTGCATGTGTAGATCGCCGTGGATGTCGCCGTCAGTCAACAGGTCAGGCGGGATCGCATCCGGCTCGAACTCGCCGCGGTCCTCGCGCAGCTCGGGCGGGATCCAGGGCAGGTCCAGGGCCTTGTAAACGTCGGCCTCTTCGCGTGAGGCGATGACTTTGCCGGTCTTGGAGTCGGAGAGCGAGTATTCGTTCAGGCTCCAGCCGCGTTTGAGCGCCCGTTCGCGCAACCGGATGTTGTGCTCCTTGCTGCCGGTGAAGTATTGCCAGGCGGCTCCGAAGGATTCTTCGGGGACGACGCGCAGGTCGATCTGGATCTCACGCCCCCGGCTCAACTCGACCAGGACGGAGCCTTTCGTCCCTCCCGCCGCCAGAATCTTAGTGACGCCGGGCAGTTGCGTGAACGCCTTGATGACACTCTCGCCGTCGTCGGCATGGCAGAGCAGGTCGAGGTCGCCGACGGTCTCGCGCCCACGCCGCAACGAGCCGGCTTGCTCGACGCGTTTGACGCCTTTCATCGCGGCGATGGTGTCGTGGAACTCGGCGGCGATCGGCCAGGCATTGCCGAGCCGCGTGCGGCCGACGCTACGTTGGAGAAACTCGATTCCGTCGCTGATCTGTGCGAGGGTCTTTTTGCCGAAGCCCTTGAGGTCGTCGAGTCCGCCCGCCGCGATCGCCTCTTTCAGACTGTCGAGTGAATCGATTCGGCGTTGCTGCCAGAGCAGCGCGACCTTCTTCGGTCCCATGCCGGGGATTCTGAGGAGTTCCAGGACCGATTCCGGTACTTGCCGGGCCAACTCCTCTCGCAACTTCAGCCAACCTGTGCCGAGCAACTCCTGAATCTTGGCGGCCGAGGCCTTGCCGACGCCGGGCAAATTGCTCAATTCATCGCGGGCGGCGATGTCGGCGATGTCGGTTGCGAGGTCGTCAACCGTGCGGGCGACGCGACGATAAGAGTTAATCCGAAACGCGTCCTCCCCCTTGATTTCGAGCATGTCCGCGATTTCCTTAAAAACGCGGGCAATGTCGGCATTGGTCATCACGGCGGCTCCAAACGAGTTCCCTAATCCTACAACGCTACTAATGCCAACCGCCAAGACGCCAAGAGCGCCAAGCACGCAAAGAAAACCTGTCTACAACCCTGTAAGCAGCTGTACCAGCAGGACTTCGGGGTGCTGCCGCGGGTTTGTGCTTCCGTTGCACGACCGCCATACGCGCGGCCCCCGTCCCGGGCCGCTGAAGCACTTCGCTCTCAGCCTCTTGGCGCACTTGGCGCTCTTGGAGTCTTGGCGGTTTCTAGCGTTGTAGTACTAATTGCACGCGTTATAGAGCGCGCCGCCGTCCGGAACAACCCGCCGACCGTATTGTGACGCGTGGTACCTGACCGTATTCTCATGCGACAGGATACAAGATGAAATTCGGCAGGGCTCTGATTTTCCCGCTTGTTGATGTCTTTCTGGTAGCGAGCGGCGGTGAGGAGGTCGTTGAATGACCGAGCCGATTTTGAGTTATGACCTGGACATTCGTGTGCGGTATGCCGAGACGGACGCGATGGGCTATCTGCACCATTCGCAGTATCTGGTCTACTTCGAGATGGGGCGGACGGAGTTGCTGCGGGTCAACGGGTTGTGCTATCGCGACATGGAGGAGCGGGGGTTGTTTTACGTGGTGGCTCGGCTCGATTGCCGCTTTCGCGTACCGGCCCGCTACGATGACGTGCTGACGCTGACGACGAGCACGACGAAGATTTCGCCGGTGCGAGTGGATCATCATTATGAACTTAAGCGTGACGGGCGGTTGCTGGCCGAGGCGAACTCGACGCTCGTGCTGGTCGACCGCGACGGCAAGCCGACGCCGCTGCCGAACGAGCTGTACGCCATCCTCGGCGGAACGGCGCCGGCTTAGCAGAAACTATGAGCGTGTCCTCCAGGCCGGGATAATGATTCCAGTCTATTTGATTGGGTTCGGGTATCTCGACACGGGAGGAACACGCAATGGTGAATATTGGCATGGATGTGCATCAGACGTCAACGGTGTTTTGCACCTATGACCCGCGGGCACCCGAGGCCGCGCGATACCGCACGCTGACACGGCCCACGACGGACGCAAGAACGATCGGCTCGACACGAAGAAGCTGGCGATCCTGCTGGCACCCGTTGAATAGCACCTGTTGAATGGGATCTGCAAATGAAACTGACGGATGTACTGCTCATCGGCGTCGACGGCGGCGCGACGGAAGTCAAGGCACATGCGGTGGCGTGTGACAACCTCGAGAAGCCGAGTTCATTTGAATTGCGGCCGGAGTCGGCGTCGCGGGTCTACGCGCGGGTGGCCGAGTTTAACCCCCTGCCGGTAGCCGAGCAGCTTGCTCAGCGCGACGCGGGTGATGTTCGGCTTTCTGAAAACGAGGTTGCGCGGGGACATTTGTGGGTGGAGGCGGCTGTCCAGGCCATCGTCGAAGTCGCGCAAGCGTGCGACGCCCGGCGAGTCTTGGCGGGTGTGGGCATGCCCGGTTTGAAGACGCCTGACGGGCGGGGCATCAGCGTGATCAACAATGGCCCGCGCATTCCCGATTATCTTGAGGCGCTGGAGCGCGGCCTGGCCGCGGCGGGCATTGAACTGGCGGCGCCGGTGGCCGAGTTGGGCAGCGACGCGGACTACTGCGGGCTTGGTGAGCAGTACGCGTCGGAGGGATTGTTCCGCGACGTCGAAAACGCGTACTACGTCGGCGGCGGGACGGGCCTGGCGGATGCGCTGAAGCTGCGCGGCCGACTGGTTTCTTTCGACCAGGCCGCGTCGTGGATACAGAAGAGTTGGCAGATTCCGAGCGCGCTCGGCCCGACGTTCGAGAAGCTGATCTCGGCGAAATCATTGAATCGGGTTTACGCGGATTTGTGTGGCGGCACGGTGGCACGAAGACACGAAGCCGCAAATGAATCCGAGCCCGAAGCGCGAGCGAGGGCCGACGGTGGCGTGACAAGAGAGACCCTCGCTTGCGCTTCGGGCTCGGAATCTATAACGACGCAATACCCCGAGGTTGCTGCCACCGCGGGGCAACCGATCGCGGTCGCGTGGATGGACACGGCGGCGTTGGTGCTGGCGGAGCTGATCTTCGAGCGGCTGTGGACGATCAAGAACGGGCGAACGGACGCGCCACATCGAGGCGAAGCGTACGAGAAGCTCGTTCCGGAGCACGAATACCGCGGGTTGCCGCTGGATCGCGTAGTCATCGGGCAGCGGGTCGGGCAGATCTATGGCGACGCTGACTACTACGCCGTGTTCCGCGACAAGCTGGACGGCTGCCTGGCAGCGTTGATAGGCACATCGAATGATGCGGAGATGGCCGAGGCGTACTTGTCCCGCAGCGCCGGACCTCCGAGTCCGGCGCGGCTCAAGTCCGGCCTTATCCAACCCTCGAAGTTGCGAGCCGCCCCGGCCCTCGGCGCCGCCGTCGCGGCGGTGCGGACACTATTATTATCACACATCAATTGATGGGTTCAATCTAAGGTGCCGCGGACTTCAGTCCGCGCGGCGCCGCGGGGAGTAAAATTTATCCTTCTCGAAAGACCGGGCGGACTGAAGTCCGCGGCTCTTCGAGTATTGTTGCCCTCTTCGAGTATTATCACGGTCTCGAAAGAAACACTACCCATCAAACCAACCTAGACGAAGCACCAGGCAAGACCCAGGTTTGAGCAATCGGGCTATGGCACCTCGATCACGCAGTGCGGGTTGAGTACCGAGTTCTTGTTCATGTTTTGGAATTGGATCTCAACGGCGTGATCGCCGGGGGTCAGATCATCGGGTAGCGAGACCGTCAGCAAATAGCGCTCGCCGTCGTCGCTGAACGCGTAGGGGACGCGCTGGCCGTCGAGGTGGACGGCGATGGAGTCGGTTAGGATCATCCGGCGATCGTGGCCCCAGGACTTACGCGAGCGCAGGCCATCGTCGAGTTCGAAGACCAGTGTTTGGCCCGGACCGGACAGCACGAGGCCGCCTTCCGGCTCGATCAGGTACGCCTTTGGCAGGCCGGCGGCGGCGTACTTGGCCAGGGCGATGAACAGGCCGTGCGCTTCCAGCAGGTTGTACTCCGGGTCGCGGAGGCGCTGCTCCTCCTCGGGGTTGGTGAAGAACGAGCTTTCGGTCAGGGCGGCGGTGACCTCGGCGTGTCGCAAGATGCCGAAGCCGCTTTCGTACATGAGTTGGTCACTCTTGAGCGGGACGCCGGTGATCTGCGGCAATGCGATTGAATCGTATAACCCGTAGCAGAGGTAGCGGGCGAGGTCGAGGTTTGCGGGGCGATAGTCGACGTCGTTGTGGTACCAAATACTGGTACGGTTGACCTGTGGCTTGTTGTCGATCGCGTTGTGGTGGAGCGAGAGGAACAGGTCGGCGCCCCACTCGTTGGCGATCGCGGCCCGATCGGCCAGCGAGAGGTCCACATCCTCTTCGCGGGTCAAGAGCGCCTCGGCGCCGGCGGTTTCCAGCAACTCGCGCAGGTACTTGGCCACGCGCAGGTTCATCTCCGCCTCGCGCACGCCGGTGGGGCCGCGTTTGTAGCCGCGTTTGTGGGCATCGCCGCCGTGGCCGGGGTCGAGGCAGATCTTTACGCCTTCGAGATATTTGGCGTACGGGGGAATGGGATAGTCGGTCGAGCCGATCCGCGCGGCGGCGAAGTCCTCCGGAGCCTCGATCAACGTGTTGACCGAGAGCATGGGATCGGCGCTCGGCCATTTCGACGCCGGCGCGGCCGGTTGAGTTGACCGGCAACCGCCGAAAACGCCAAGTAGAATCATCAACCCGAAATGCCAATACACGGTTCGCATCAAAACACCTCTCGATACTCGTTACGGTTCCAAGCGTTTGCGAGTCCTCCAGGTTATTCTACAAGTCTTTGCATTGCGCGAACAATTCTGCAAGACTACGTCGATTAGCGCGGGGGCGAAGGAGGAGTCTTCAGATTCTTATGGAGTCCGGTAGATGCAGGATCGCGGACATCTGCTGACCGAATTGCGGAATCCGCGTTCGGCACGCCTCGACCGTATGTCGATCGGTGAGACGGTCGACCTGCTGAATTCCGAGGACGCCACCGTCGCCCAAGCGGTCGCCGACGCCCGCGAAGACATCTGTAAAGCGATCGAGCTGGTCGTGGCGGCGTTCGAGGCCGGCGGCAGGCTGATTTATGTCGGGGCGGGGACAAGCGGTCGGCTGGGCGTGCTGGATGCTTCCGAGTGTCCGCCGACGTTTCTGTCCGACCCGCGAATGGTTCAGGGTGTGATCGCCGGGGGGTGGAAAGCCCTGCGGCGAGCCGTCGAAGGAGCCGAGGACTATCCCGAAGACGGGGCCGCCAAGATGGATGAGTTGAAGATTGGTCCCGACGATGTAGTCATGGGCATCAGCACTGGCGGGACGACGCCGTACGTTCACGGAGCGATTAAACGTGGCAAACGGTTGGGGGCCAAGACCGTGTTCTTCGGCTGCGTGACGGACGAGCACGTTCCCGACGAGGCGGACGTTTCCATCAGGGTCCTGGTCGGCCCGGAGATCGTGACCGGCAGCACGCGGCTCAAGGCCGGGACCGCGACCAAGATGGTGCTCAACATGATCACCACGGTCAGCATGGTGCGGATCGGCAAGGTCTACGAGAACCTGATGGTGGACGTCGACACGAGTAAGAACCGTAAGCTGGTCGACCGGGGCACGCGGATGATTCAGGCGATCACCAGCCTGGAGCGGGCCGCGGCCGGCAAGCTGCTGAAGGAGGCCGGCGGACGCGTCAAGACCGCGTTGGTCATGCACGTCAGGGGTATCGAGCGGGCCGAGGCGGAACGTTTGCTCGCCGAGGCGCACGGCCACATCGCCCGAATCCTCGAGGCGCAATCCGAATGAACGAGCCGTCGGTTGTGAGCCTGAGCAGTCAGTTCACGTGGGTGGACTGGTTGATAGTTGTGGGCTATCTGGTGTTCACGACCTGGCTCGGCGCCCGGATGGCCGGGAAACAGACGACGATCCGCGATTTCTTTCTGGGTGGTCGCAAGCTGCCGTGGTACGCCGTCTGCGGCTCGATCATCGCGACGGAGATCAGCGCGGTCACGTTCCTCATCGTGCCCTTTATCGTCTTCAGGCCGGAAGGCAACTTTACATACTTGCAACTGGGCATCTTCGGCTCGTTTTTGGCGCGTGTGATCGTGGGTTATTTGCTGGTGCCGGCATACTACGAGCGTGAGATCTACAGCCCGTACGATTACATGGGCAACAAGCTGGGTGGTCACGTCCGGGGGATGACTACCGTGTTATTCGCGCTCAGCGGGATGCTGGCGCAATCGGCACGCGTCTATCTGACCGCCGAAATTCTGGTCGTCGTCCTGCGCGACCAACTGGAATCGCTATCCGAAACGCTGGGACTCTACCCGCTGGCGTGGGCGGTCATGATGATCGCCGTGGTGGCGATCGCCTGGACGCTTATCGGCGGGATCGCCACCGTGGTCTGGACGGACGCGATTCTGTTCCTGGTGTTCCTGATCGGCGCGACTGTTGCTCTTTGTACGGTAGCGGGCGAGATAGACGGCGGCCTGGGTGAGATGTTTCGCGCCGGCTTCTCGGCGAAGGAGTCCGGCTCATGGGGCAAATTTACATTCTTTGACTTCGACACCCATCCGACGAAGCTTTACACGATCTGGACGGCGGTCATCGCCAGCACCTGGGGGGGGCTGGGCGCCTACGGCACCGATCAATTGCTCGCGCAGCGCATGTTCTGCTGCAAGAACCAGCGCGAAGCCCGCTGGGCCATCATCACCAGCGCCTCGAGTCAGTTGGTCACCATCACGGTCGCCCTCGTCGGCGTTGGGCTCTATGCGTACTACCAGGCCAAGCCTCTAACCGGCGAGGCTTTGGAGATCTACCAGGAGAAGGGCGACCGCATCTTTCCGATCTTCATCGTGCAGGTCATTCCCGTCGGGCTGAAGGGGCTGATTATCGCGGGCGTGTTCGCCGCCGCCGTTTCCAGTCTGACCAGCATCCTGGCCGCGCTTAGCCAGACGATTATGTCCGCCTTCTATATACCCCTTCGCGAGCGTTTTCTGAGCAAGCGGCGCGTCTTCGCGTCGGAAGATGCCGGGGCCGTGTCGACCGATTCCGCGGCCGAGGATCGACGCTCCGTACTGGTCGGCCGTCTGCTGGTGTTGTTCTGGGGGGTGGTGTTGGCAGCGATGGCTTTCTTGTCCGCGGCCGCTTCGGAGCACTATCCCTCGATCCTCGATCTGGCGCTCTCGATGGCGGGGTACGCCGGCGGCGCGCTGCTCGCGGGGTTTGCGTTGAGTTTCCTGCCGCTGAACATCGACGGACGAGGCTTCATGTATTCCGGGCCGCTGTCGGTAATGTGCGTCTTCGCCATGAAGTGGGGCCAGGACTGGACGCACGTTATCTGCTGGGTCTTCGCTGTTATCCTGCTGCTGGTATGGGTGTGGCAGTTGATGAAAGAGCCCGGTGATTGGCCGAAGACGTTGTTTGTAGCCGCCGGGTTGGCCCTGATGCTGTGGGTTAACTACTACGGCCACTGGGAGGGACAACCCGATGCCGACGGCAACCCGACGTACCGGACGGTCTCCTGGCCGTGGCAAATTCCCGTGGGCAGCACGATAGCTTTCGTGTGGGGATACCTGCTCGCTCGGCGGCGGAGTGAACCGGCTTAGCAGAGGTGCTATGTGTACTTGTGGGACCGGTTTTCAACCGGTCATTTCGACCGGTTCATTAACAGTGACAGGTTACAAACCTGTCCCACATCTAGGTTACGCACAGTCATTTGGTGAGGGAGGTGAACCATGAAGACATATCTCCAGTTTAGGCTGTCGGTGACATTGGGCATGATCTTGACCCTGACGATTTCCGCGGGCTGTGCGACCAGTCCGCGCGTGATGGAGCCCATGCGGGCCATCTGGGTTACGCGTTTCGACTACAAGTCGGCCGATGACGTGACCCGCATTATCGACAACTGTGCCGACGCGGGGTTCAACGCCATCCTGTTCCAGGTTCGCGGCAACGGGACGGTGTTCTATCCCTCCGAGATCGAGCCCTGGGCCGAGCAGCTCGGCTATCAGGATCCCGGCTTCGACCCGCTCGCCCTGGCCCTGGAGCAGGCCCATGGCCGCGGCGTGCAGCTCCACGCCTGGGTCAATGTCATGCCCGCCTGGTGCGGCCCGGACGAACCGGCCATCGAGGAACAGTTGTACTTCACTCATCCGGAATGGTTCTGGTACGACAAGGACGGCAACCGTCAGCCGCTGCTGCATCAAGTCGGCGACCGCAAGCGCGGCTGGTACGCCAGTCTCAACCCCTGTCTGCCCGAGGCGCGCGAGTACCTGGTCGGTGTTTTCCGCGAGTTGGTCGCCAACTACGAGCTCGACGGTTTGCACATGGACTACATCCGCTTTCCCAACGAGCGGGTGGTGCCCGGCGAGAAGATTCCGGACTATCCGCGCGATGAGCGAACGCTGGCCCTCTACCGGGAAGAAACCGGTCTGGCACCCGATGATGATCCCGAAGCCTGGAACCAGTGGCGAACCGACCAGGTCACGAAGCTGGTGGCGGACATCCATGCGATGATGCGCCGCACCAGACCGCGGGCGGTACTCTCGGCCGCGGTCGGATCGGTCCGCAAGAATGCCCTGAGACATTTTCAGGATGGTCGGCGTTGGATGGATGACGGCATTCTGGACGTGACCCTGCTGATGAACTACACGGACAGTCCAACCGAGTTCGCGGAGCGGATCGATCCCTGGATGATCGACGAGCCGCGGGTGCCGGTGGTGCCGGGTCTGTGGTTCGGTCGCCACGGGGACAAGTCGGTCGAGGATGCCGCCCGAGCGGTGAGAGAGCAGATCGAAATCGCGATCGAAAAAACCGGAAGCTTCTGCGTTTTCGCCTATTCGTCACTGTTTGACTCGGCCGACGAGGAACTGACCGGGCAGAACGAAAAGCAGCGTCGCATTCGCAGAATCCGCCGCGAGATCTTGCTCCCGCTTTGAATGCGTTTACCGGCAGGCGGTGGGGGCATGACAAATTTGGCCCTCGCTGGCGCTTTGGGTTCCGATTGGTGGCCACCTACGGCGTCATGCGCCGGCAGGCGGGGGAACGCTGAGAATCGGCAAGCTCCGGGTGTATAAATTGCTTACAATGGAATCGGCGAGCAATGAGGCAGTGATGCGGTACCGCTACATCGGGGTCATCAGCGGGAAGGGAACAAACGGCGGTCTATTTGCCGACGCGCTGCGCGGGCTCGCGTTCGACGCGACAGACCGGCTCTACGCGGTCGGTGATTCCAAGCTCGTGGTTTTCTCACCTCAAGGCAAGCTGCTGCGAAGCCGGCGCACGGAGCGTCCGGGCCATTCGGTCGCCGTCGCCGCGGACGGCACCGTCTACGTCGGTCAGCCCGGGCAGGTGCAACTTTTCGATCCTGACGGCAAGCTGCTGGACACCTGGCGCGACGCCGGCCGGCTCGGGCTGGTTACCGCGATAGGCTTTGTTGACGATTACGTACTGTTGGCCGACGCGAAGGACCGTTGCATCCGCCGATACGACCAGGGCGGAAAGTTCCTCAACGAGATCGGCAACGACAATCGGATGCGGGGTTTTCTGATCCCGAACAAGCATTTGGATTTCGTCGTTGATCCCCAGGGCGTTATTCACGCCTGCAACCCAGGCAAGCACCGCATCGAGCGCTACACGTCGGCGGGCAAGCTGCTCGGGCATTGGGGCCGCTTCGACGGGCGCGATCCGGCCGGTTTCAGCGGCTGCTGCAATCCGACCAACATCACGCTGAACAGGCAGGGACACGTCGTCGTGGCGGTCAAGGCGGGTCCGCGGGCGAAAGTGTACAGCGCCGACGGGAAACTCCTGGCGGTCATGGGTGAAGATGATCTCGATCCGCTCTGTAAGAACACGGACGTGGCGGTTGATTCGCGGGGACGCATTTACGTTATCGATACCGCCCGGCTGCACATTTGCGTTTTCGCGCCCGATATAACAACCCAGCCGGCGGAACCGAACGCCGACGAGACGGTGAAGCCATGAAAGATAAACCCACGCGACGAGAAGTGCTCGGACACGCGGTGCGCGGCGCGACGCTGGTCGGGCTCGGCGGGTTGGGCTTCTACCTGATCCGCAAAGCCAACGGCGAGGGCGTTTGGCAAATCGACTGCGAGAAGTGCGTCAACAGCCGACTCGGGGCCGTGGGCGTCGAGGTCTGTGATTACTGCGCGACGAGTTGCGTGCTGGGACTGTCGGCCGTCCGGGCCGTCAACGACTATTCCATATGCGGGCGCTGCTACATCTGCCCGGCGTACTTCGATATCAAAAGTGCCGTCAACGAGGAGGGCCTGCCTTCGCAAAAGCTCTGCCCGCGCGACGCGATCGACCGTAAACCCATCGGCTGGGTCGACCCCGACGACCCCGCCAACAACTACTACGAATACGCCATCGACGAAAACCTCTGCAACGGCTGCGGTAAGTGCGTGATGGCGTGCAAGGAGCCCGCCGGGCTGAACTCGATCCGGCTCGTCGTCCGCTACGATCTGTGCCTGGACTGCAACCGCTGCACGATCGCGATCGCGTGTCCGGACGAAGCCTACGAGCGTAAGCCGCTCAGCGAAGACGAGGGGGTCGGGTGAACCCTCGAACCGGCGTTAAAAAAACAAACGTAACCGAGCAAGGAGCCGCGGGCTTCAGCCCGCACGGCGCTGCAAGTGCGTTGGAATTCGCGGCTCTTGCGAACCAATCACGACCGCGCGGGATGAAGCCCGCGGCTCTTCTTTTCTCATTGACATCTTTCTCGCTGACATCCTTCTTGCTGATATCGGTGGTATCCGTCGGTGTTTTCTTGCTTGGCGCGACGCAGGCTTTCGCGCAACAAATCGATTACGAGCGCCCGGTCGATGTGGCTCCAAGCCCGGAGGACATCGGCGAGGAATACGTTCTGCCCGTCACGCCGCAGGCTCCGCCGCGGGCCCAGTGGCGCGAAGCTGTCGATGTCGCCGTTCTGGCCGCGGCCTTATTGCTTTGCACGTGGATCGTGCTCGTTCGGCGGAGCCGGCGCTGGCTGGTGGTGCTGAGCATCGGCTGCCTGCTGTATTTCGGATTTTATCGCGAGGGTTGTATCTGTCCGATCGGTGCGATCCAGAATGTGGTCGTCGCGCTGACCGATCCGAATGCCGCCATCTCGTACTTCGTCATCGCGTTCTTTTTGCTGCCGCTGATAATGACGGTGCTGTTCGGACGTGTTTTCTGTGGGGGCGTGTGTCCGTTGGGCGCGCTCCAGGATCTCGTGTTGCTCCCGACGGCCGGCAGGGGCGCCGGCCGCTACATTTTTACGACGGCCGGGGGGGGCGCCGGCCGCTACATTCCGCTGCGTGTGCCGCGCGTGCTTGACAAGATCATGGGTACCTTCAAATGGGTGTACCTGGTGTTGGCAATCTGGCTGGCCGCTCGGCCGACTGAAACCCGCGACTTCATCATCTGCCGCTTTGACCCGTTCGTGGGCTTTTTCCGCTTCACCGGGCCGACGCACATGCTGCTGATCGGGGCCGGGTTGCTGGTGCTGGGGATGTTCCTGGGGCGGCCGTATTGTCGTTATCTGTGCCCGTATGGCGCGATTCTGTCGCTGTTGTCGCGCATTTCGTGGCGGTACGTTACGATCACGCCCGACAAGGAACTCGACTGCGGTCTGTGTGCCGAGTCGTGCCCATACGGGGCAATGAAGGATCTTCGCGCGGAGAAATCTTCGTGCCTGTTCTGTGCGCGTTGCTTCAACGCTTGTCCGCGTCATCGTGTTCGCGGACGACCCGAGGTTACCTCGAACGAATCGTCGCAATCGTCATGAGCAAGTCCGCGCAACAATCCATCGCCTCGGTACTCGCCGTCGCGGCCGGTCTGGTCGTGCTGGCAACGGCCGGCCTGCTGACGGCTGACGCTATCGCGGCACAACGGCGGTTGCCGGCAGACGAAGCACGCGTCGAGGAGCTGACGGAGAAAACACAGACCGACGCCACCCATGCCGCCGAGGTCCATGCCGAGCTAGAGCGCCAGACCGAGGCGACGCTCGAGCGTGAAACGCGGAAGGAGTTGCTCTCGCCGATTCTGCCGGCCGCCGCGATCGTCTTTGTCGTCGGTTGCAAGTGGCTGATCACGCTGCGTGGGCCGGCGGTGACGCTGCCGCCGAAGCTTTACCAACCGGCGGCGTCTTCCACTACCAAAGCTGAAGTAGAGGTGGAGTATAAATGTGTCCCGGCCGCCTCGGCCGTGTCTTCAGCGGTTCGCGACGAAATTGACCTATCGTTCGTGGATGAAATCGTCACGCGGGAGGGCCGTAAGCAGCAGGCGGCGATTCCCATCCTGCAAGCAATCCAAGCCCATTACCGTTACCTGCCGGAGGCGGCGCTGCGCCGCGTTTGCGAGCTGACCGAGATTACAGCAGCGCAGCTCATCGGCGTGGCGACGTTTTACACGCAGTTCAGGCGGACGCCGGTCGGCAAGCACCTGATCAAGATTTGCCACGGTACCGCCTGTCACGTCGCCGGCGCGGAACGTGTCACCGACCAACTCCGCCGACACCTGGGCATCGCCCCGGGCGAGGATACGGACGCGGTCCGCGAGTTCACCATTGAGCAGGTCGCCTGCATGGGTTGCTGCACGCTCGCCCCCGTCGCGCAGATCGACGCTGTCACGCACGGTCACTTGCAGCCGGATACGGCGTTGGAATTATTGTCCCAATGCAAGCAGCCGAAGACGAATGGCAAGTCACGAAAGCCTGCTCCGGCTTCGGCGGCCGGTGGATTCCGAGACGCCGCGGGCGAAATCCGCATCGGGCTCGGTTCGTGCTGTGTCGCCAACGGCAGCGGCAACATCCATGACACGCTGGTACAAACACTGGCCGGAGCCGGTGTCAGCACGATCGTCAAGCGTGTCGGCTGTGTGGGAATGTGCCATCAGACGCCACTGATCGAGATCGACACGCCCGAGCAAACCTCCGCCCGCTACGCCCGCGTGCGGCCGGAGCATGTCGGCGCGATCGTGCGCCGGCATTTCAAGCCCGCCGGTCTGACGCGCCGCTTGCACAACGCGGTTGCCAACACGATCGACTATCTATTCGACGGCACGATGCAGCAGGTGGCCGCGCATCACTCGATCGAGCCGCGCGATCCATCGGTGGCGGCTTTCCTGGGACCACAAAAGCACATCGCGACCGAACATTACGGCAGTATCGATCCGTGCGACCTGGACGAGTACCTGCGTCACGACGGCTTCAAGGCACTAAAACATTGCGCCGAGGAGCTCACGCCTGACGAAGTGATCGAGCAGATTCGCGCCAGCGGGCTGCGCGGCCGCGGCGGCGCGGGCTTTCCAATCGCGGAAAAGTGGTCCAAGGTTCGCGACGCGACGGCTGACAAAAAGTACATCATCTGCAACGGGGACGAGGGCGATCCCGGTGCGTTCATGGACCGCATGTTGATGGAGTCCTACCCGTACCGCATCATCGAAGGCGTCGCCATCGCAGCGCTCGCCGTCGGCGCCACCGAGGGCGTTTTCTACATCCGCCGCGAGTATACGCTCGCGGTTCGGCGAATTCGCGAGGCGCTCAAGGAGTGCGAGCGTAGGGGTATCCTCGGCGAGAACTCTTTCGCAACGGGAGACGGCCGGCGGGAGCCCCGGTCGCTACATCTGCGTGTCATGGAAGGGGCCGGTGCGTTTGTTTGCGGCGAGGAGACGGCGTTGATCGCGTCGCTCGAAGGCCGGCGCGGCAGGCCGACGCTGCGTCCGCCTTACCCGGCCGAGCGCGGGTTGTGGGGTCGGCCGACGCTGGTGAACAACGTCGAGACGTACGCGGTCGTCCCGTGGATTTTGCGGAACGGGCCGCGGGCCTTCGCCGACCTCGGCACCGAGACCAGTAAAGGGACGAAGGTCTTCGCATTGGCCGGCAAGGTCAAGCGCGGCGGGCTGATTGAAGTGCCCATGGGCATCACGATCCGGGAAATAGTCGAGACGATCGGCGGCGGGGTGAAGGATGAGGAAAGACCGTTTGAAAACCGGTCTCACATGTTCAAGGCCGTGCAGATCGGCGGGCCGTCGGGCGGATGCGTGCCCGCCGAGCTGGCCGACACGCCGATTGACTATGAAGCGCTCGCCGAGGTCGGCGCGATCATGGGCTCGGGCGGGTTGGTCGTGCTGGACGAGACCGACTGCATGGTCGACATCGCCCGCTACTTCCTCTCATTTACGCAGGACCAATCCTGCGGCCAGTGCACGCCCTGCCGAATCGGCACGCGGCGAATGCTGGAAATCCTCGACCGGCTGTGCAACGGCGAGGGTCGGTCCGACGACCTGGAAGAGTTGGAACATCTGGCGCGCGTGGTAAGCGTGGGGAGTCTGTGCGGGCTGGGCCGGACCGCGCCCAATCCGGTGCTGACCACGCTGCGTTACTTCCGCGACGAATATGAGGCGCACCTGGAAGGCCGCTGCCCGGCCGGCAAGTGCAAAGCACTGATTACGTACACGGTGACCGATGCGTGCGTCGGCTGTACGCTCTGCGCGCAGCACTGCCCCGCCGACGCCATCGCGATGCGGCCTTATGAGAAACACGAGATCGACGACGAGAAATGCACGCGCTGCGACGCGTGCCGGATCAGGTGTCCGGAGGGCGCCATCAAGGTGATATCGCCGCCGGGCTCACAAACGTAGCAGCCGAGAGGTTACTGGAATATGCCTCGTGTGGTAATCGACGATCGCGAAGTGGACGTCCCGCCGGGCGGCACGCTGCTCGACGCGGCCCGCAAGCTGGGGTTCGACGTGCCCGCGCTGTGCTTTCGCGAGGGCTGCAAGGCCAACACGACGTGCATGGTCTGTGTGATGAGGATTGTGGAAAGGGGCCAAGGGGTCGAGGGACCGAGGGGCCAAGGGATTGGGAAAAGCTCGGGTCATCTGGTTCCGTCGTGCGCGACCATTGTCGAGGACGGCATGCGCGTTGAAAGCGAAACCGACGCAATTCGGCGGATTCGTAGAACGACGTTGGAATTGCTACTCAGCGATCACGCCGGCGAGTGCCGGGCACCTTGCCAATACGCCTGTCCGTTCCATACGAATATTCCCCGCATGGTCCGCCTGATCGCGGCGGGTCAAGTCGAGGACGCGATCGTCATACTACGGCGTGATGTTCCACTACCGGCGGTGCTGGCGCGTGTCTCGCCGGAAATGTCCGAGGGTGGTTGTCGGCGTAGTGTTGTGGACGAGCCGGTATCGATCGGTTTGCTGAAACGATACGTCGCTGATAAGAGCCTGGTTGCGAAAACGCCCTACGTGCCGCCGTGCAAGCCCGGCAGCGGCAAGCGTGTCGCGATAGTGGGAGCCGGGCCGGCGGGTCTGTCGGCGGCATATTTCCTGCTTCAGCAGGGTCACGCCTGCACGCTGTTCGACGCGCGCGAAAAACCCGGTGGCCGGCTGCGTGAAATTGCCGAGCAGCAGTTGCCACGCGAAGTGCTTGACACTGAGATCGCGCAGATCGAGAAACTCGGAGCGCGATTCGAGTTAAACATAATAATTAGCCGGCAGCCGACCAATGTTGCGGCCAACGCCCCCGCCGGCCGGTCTTTAGATGAATTACGCCGGGATTTCGATGCCGTGCTGATCACCGTGGCGCAGGTTTGCGATCTGTGTTCGCACAGATTGAAAACCGGCGCCGCGTTGGCGCATGAAGCCGGTTCCAATATATTCGCCGCCGCCGCCGCCGTCCGTCCGCGCGGGCAAGCGACGCAAGCCGCCGCGGACGGCAAGGCCGCCGCGACCTGCATCGACCAGTCTTTCCGCGGCGTGGCCGTCACTGGTCCCGCCAAGCTCGCCGCCTTGGGCACGGGTCGCCCACGGAAGGAGGAAATCGCGGCGTTGATGGTCGACGCCGATTCAGCTAAGCGCATCGTTCCGCAAGATCCCATTGCCGGGTTGACGGACGAGGAAGCCCGAATCGAGGCACAGCGCTGTCTGCACTGCGATTGCCGCAAGCTCGACGGATGCAAGCTGCGGAAGTACGCCGAGATGTACGGGGCCGACGCCCGCCGCTATCGAGGCCGACGACGGCGGGTCGAGCGCGTGTCGACGCACCCCGACATCGTTTACGAACCGGGCAAGTGCATCCAATGCGGCCTTTGCGTGCAAATCGCGGAGCAGGCCCGGGAGCCGCTTGGGTTGACGTTCGTCGGCCGGGGGTTCGACGTGCGTGTCGCGGCTCCCTTCGATGAGTCTCTGGAGAAAGCATTCACAACCACCGCCCGGCGTTGCGTCGAGGCCTGCCCAACCGGGGCGCTGGCCTGGAAGGCGGAATCAACCTGAGATACATGCAACACCAATCAGCCTGGTGCTCCGCCAACGTTGATCCGATGGATCATCGTTGAATGGGTGGCCCATCTCTTTAGAGGTGGGGGACACGAATAGGACCTCGATTCGCGTCCCCCACGGCTAAAGCCATGGGTCACCCACCAATTGACATCGGCGGCGCACTGGTCAGGGTTGCTCGGACGGCTTGGAGCCGAAGCAGTAAATCACGCCGTCCTCCGTGGAGATCACCAGACAGCCCGCCGCGACGGCCGGCGACGCGGATATCCCGCTGCCCGTTTCAAACCGCCACAACTCTTCGCCCGTGGTGAGCTTGACCGCGTACAGATTGCCGTCGCCCGAGCCGACGAAGACGCGCTCGCCGACGATCACCGAGGACGAGTCGACCCGGCCCTTGGTGACAAACTGCCAGCGCTGTTTGCCGGTTTGAGGATCGAGGGCGCGCAGGCGCTTGTCCCGGCCGCCGATGAGCACCAGGCCGGCGGGCAGGCTGCCCGCCCTACCCTCGCTCACGGCGGCGGACGACATGAACGCGTACGAGCGCTCCGAGTCTTCGAACCGCCACGTCACCTTCCCGGCCCGCCAATCGATGCCGAGAACCTGCTCGCCGTATGTTCCGAGGAAGACGTGCGGGCCCTCAGTCGCCGCCGAGGCGCCCGTGACCGAGTCCAGCGGGATGTGACCGGCCCGCGTACCGTCGCCGAGATTGACGACGTGCAGATGGCCGTCACAGCCGCCGACCATTGCGTACGGGCCTGCCAGCGCCGGCGTCGCGTGTACGCGTTCCTCGGCGCTGTACTTCCAAATCTGCTTTCCATTCTCAAGTTGCAGGCAATACAGGTATCCGTCGTACGACCCGAAGACTATGCGGCCCCGGCAATAGTTGGCCGACGAAATGATTCGGCCTTCCGTCTCAAACTTCCAACGTGCGGCTCCGGTCTTGGCATCGCACGCGTGCAACACGCCCGCGTCGTCGCCGAAGATCACCAATCCGCCAACGACTGTTGGCGACGACTCGATCGCCTCGCCAATCTCGTGCTTCCACTTCGGCCGGCCGGTGGCGAGATCGAGCGCGTACAGCGTGCCCTCGTCGGAACCGACATAAACCACGCCGTCGACAATCGCGGCGGTGGACGAGATCGGCTCCGGGGTCTCGTACTTCCAACGCACGTGAAGCTCATCCGGCAACGCGCCGCGGGCCACGCCGGTGAGTCGCGGATTGCCGCGAAACATCGGCCATTGATCGAGCGCGAGCTTGGCATGTGGCCCTTCGGTCGCGTAGAGAAAGCGCTGCGTGGTGACGTAGAGCACGCCGCCGGCCGCCACCGGCGTCGTGTAGACCGGGTGCAGCATGTCGTTAAGCGCGAGTTGCTTCAGCGTCTTGCCGTGTTGGAGAACGTAGATTTCCCCGTCGGTGTTTCCGAGCATGACCTTGCCGTCGATGATCGTGGGCGAGCCCCAGACGCCCGCCAGCATGTCGTGACGCCAATGTCGCCGACCGGTCTCGACATCGAAGCAATAAAGGAATCCACTCAGGTCGGCGGCGTAGAGCAGGCCGTCGGCGATCGCGACGTTCGAGATCGTACGGCCGAAGTCCTCGCCGCCGACGTGCCAAAGCTTGCCGGTCTCGGTGATGTCCCCCGTCTTGGTCGCGTCGATGGCATACAGGTGTCCGGGACCCTCGCCGGCTTCGGGATCGTCGCCGGCGGCGAGAAATACCTTGTTGTCGTAAACCACAGGCGTGGCGACGATGGCGGTCTTGGTGCCGCCGTGGGGTTCCCAGACGGCGTCTTTCGGGTTGAGGTCGAACTTCCAGATCGGCCTGCCGGTCAGCGGCTCGAACGCGTAGCACCAGCCGTCGCCGCCGCCGAAGATCACTTGCGGCTTACCGTTGATCAGGCCATAGGCGGGTGATGACCACTGCCCGTTCAGGATATCGTCGCCCGGGTCGTTGCGTTTCCAGAAGACCTTGCCGGTTTTCTTATTGACGGCGATGAACGAGGGGGCCCGCGGCGCCGGCGGCTTGCCCTCGTCGTTGATGCCGTTGCCGGTGCAGACGAAGATCAGCTCGCCGGCACCGACGGGCGAGCACGCCGCCAGATTGCGCGGAAAAACGCCCAGTTCGCCGATCATGTCGAGTATCCAGACGAAGTCGGCGTCCTGCTTCTCTTTGTATTTTTCGTTGATAAGCGGGCCGTCGTTTTCGTCGTCGAGAAATCCGTTGGCGTCGGCGCAGACGAGTTCGCAACGGTTGCTGACGTAGTAAACGCGGTCGCCGTCAACGTAAGGATTCGACGCGACACCCTGCTCGGGCCAGTCGTTGACCGGGCCGGCCGGTAGCTTGTCGTGCGTGGCCTGCCAGAGCAGCTTGCCGGTTTGCTCGTCGAAACACAGCAGGCAACCTCGATCACCCTTGCTGTGCGGGCGGAACTCGCCGCCGTTGTTCGTCGCGACGTAGATTTTGCCGCCGGCGACGACGGGCGTGCCGTAGGTTTGCGATCCGAGCGGAGCGACCCACTTGACGTTCTTCTTCGTCTTGAGGTCCCACTCGCGCGGGATGCCGAACTCGGCGGAGACGGCGTTTCGGCTGGGCGAGCCGCCGAACATCGGCCAGTCGCCGCCGGCGGGTTGCGTAGTCTGCGATTGCCCCTCCGCCGCCGAGACCACAACCAGCAACCCGAGGATTGTCGTGAAGTTTTGATGGTTCCGCATAATGTGTCACCCTCAAATCGTCTTTGACACCCGGATTGTCGCGGGTGTGCGTCATTTGCCGGGTGCCATACCCAAGCCGAAGGCGCGGGCATGTTTCTCGATACGGGACCAGCATGGCCGCGCTTCGCTTAGCCATGGCACCCACTTCCGTGACGCTCCCCCCCTACCGCCGCACACGTTATAAGCCGGACCGGACGAATTGAAACCTCCGTACGGAAAATTTGACCCGGACCAGTGCTCGTCGCCGTCCGAAACCGTAGACTAATGTATACCCGAACCGGCGGACGATGATTCAGCGATGGTCGCGCCTGCCCCGAAGGAGTCCCGATGTTTCGCAAGCGCGGCTTCACACTGATCGAACTGCTGGTCGTCGTCGCCATCATCGCCCTGCTGTTGGGAATCCTCCTGCCGTCGCTTAGCCATGCGCGGGCCCGGTCGAAGCTGGTCAAATGCCAGTCGAACCTGCGCACGATCGGCCACGGCGTGCAGTTCTATCTCGGCGACAACCGCGACTTCTTCCCGGACGCACCGTTCTACGGCTGTCTCGGATACGTCGGCCGAAGTCCCATGCACGGCTTGCTGGGCAGCCAGATTCCGGAGAAGCTGCGGCCGATGAACGCATATTTCGACGTCGAGGCGAGCATCAGCGAAGATCTCTCACCAACCGAAGGAATGAAAAACCTGCTGTTCGAATGTCCCTCCGATAAGGGCGATGCCTACGGAGCAACCTACTTCAACCTGGATGGCACGTACTTCCTCGAACACGGCACCAGCTACACGTATGCGAGTAGTAGCATCCCTCCGGACGAGCCGTTCGTTCCCACTTACGGAATTCTCAGTTGCCGGGGCCTGTCATGGACGAAGGTCAACAAACCGGCAAGGAAGATCGTGTTCCAGGAACCGGTCATCGCCCCGGCAATGGACATCAACAACCCGCTGGCCCAATGGCATGACACGAAGCGTAACCATAGCAACCTGCTTTTTGCCGACGGACACGTCGATTTCGTATACACGCAGATCTTCGAGTGGGATGCCGATCCGAATGACCTCAATCCGTATTACTAACGGTCGCGGCGCGCCGCCGGAACGTCGGACATGCTGAAGGCCGAATCGATCTACAAACGCTTCCCGACCCGTGCCGCCGACCTGATTGTGTTGCGCGGCGTTTCGTTGTCGTTGGACGTTGGGCAGTCCGCCGTTATTGTCGGCCCATCCGGCTCGGGCAAGAGCACGCTGCTGAACATTCTGGGGACGCTCGAACCGCCGACCGAGGGCCGCGTGCTGCTCGATGGGTGCGACCCGTTTTCGCTGCCGCCACGCGAGTTGGCCCGCTTTCGCAACCGTAGCGTCGGCTTCATCTTTCAGGATCACCACCTGTTGCCGCAGTGCTCCGTGCTGGAAAACGTTCTGCTGCCGACGCTGGCGGAGCGGCGTGACGACGATCCCACCGTCCGTGCCGGGCGATTGCTGGAGCGCGTCGGTCTGGCCGAGCGGCTCGACCATCGGCCGGCGGAACTGTCGGGCGGCGAACGGCAGCGCGTCGCGATTGCCCGCGCCCTGATCAACCGGCCCAAGCTGGTGCTCGCCGACGAGCCTACCGGAAATCTGGATCGCGGGACGGCCGAGCGGGTCGGCGAGCTGCTGACCGAGCTGCACCAGGATCGGGACCTGGTCCTGCTGGTCGTCACGCACAGCGAGACGCTTGCTGAGCGCTTCGGCCGCAAGTACGAACTCGTCGACGGCACGCTGGAACCACGCTGAAGAAGGCCCCGTGCGTTTTCGAACCCTCCATCGCCGCAGTCTCGGACATTATTGGCGGGCGCATCTGGCCGTGGCGCTCGGCGTGGTTGCCGGCACCGCCGCTCTGACCGGGGCGCTACTGGTCGGCGATTCGATGCGCGGCAGCCTGCGCGAGGCGGCGCTCGGCCGGCTCGGCGAGGTTGATTATGCTCTGATCGCACCGCGCTTCTTTCGCGCCGCCCTCGCGGAAGAAATTGCCGAGACGCCGAACCAAATTTGTCCGGCCATCCTGGCGCGCGGCGGCTGCACACACGCCGATTTACGGGCTTCCGTCGAGCGCGTCAACGTCATCGGCGTCGACGAACGTTTCTGGAAACTCGGCGAAACCAGCACTGATAATCAAACAATGCCGGCCGCCGGTCGGATCGTCATCCTCAACGATGCGCTGGCGGACGAACTGCGTGCCGCGCCCGGCGATGACATCCTGCTACGCATCGGCAAGCCCGGCGCCATCTCGACCGAAACGCTGCTCGGCCGCCGCGACGACACCACGCTGACGCTGCGACTCACTGTTCACGGCATTATTCCGGCTAAGGGGCTCGGCGCGTTCAGCCTCAATCCCCGGCAAGCCCTGCCGCGAAACGCGTACGTTCCACTGGTAACGCTGCAACGCGCCTTGAGGCAGCCCGACCGCGTAAACACGTTGCTCGTCGACGCACCGCAAGACGCCGCCGATTCGCTCGCCGCGCTGCTCAAGCAGCATCTGACGCTCTCAGACCTCGGCCTGCGCCTTCGTGTGGACAAAACGCACGATCACATCGCCGTCGAGAGCGAAGCCTTTCTGCTCGAACCCGTGCTCGAGGATACGGCCCGATCCGCGGCCGACGCGATCAACATACAAACCACCGCCGTACTGGCTTACCTGGCCAACACGATCACGGTCGACGCGCGGCCGGATGATGTAATTCCGTATTCCATAGTCGCCGCCATTGCGCCGGCTGACGATTTATTGCGTTGCCTGATCCCAACGGACGTTACCCCCTCGCCAACACTTTTAACGGGTGAAATCCTGCTCAACGAATGGGCCGCGCGCGACCTGCAAGCCGCGCCCGACAACCGCATCCGGCTTTCGTACTACGTCATGGGCCCGCTCGGCGAGCTGCGCACCGACGAAGCAACATTTCGACTCAGCGGCGTTGTGCGGCTGGAAGGTCCGGCGGCCGACCCCGGCTTCACACCCGAATATCCAGGCGTTACCGACTCCGATAGCGTCGCGGATTGGAATCCACCCTTCCCGCTTGACCTCCGCGTAATCCGCGACAAGGACGAAGCGTATTGGGACCGGCACCGCACGACACCGAAGGCGTTCGTGACGCTCGCGGACGGCCAACGGCTCTGGGCCGCGCAGCCGGAACGGCTCGGTCGGTTGACGTCGCTGCGTTTGCACCCGCGGCCGGGGGAAACGCTCGAAACCACGCGGGCTACGTTCGAATGCGCGTTTCTGGAGCGCCTCGACCCGGCGCAAGTCGGCCTCAGCTTCGACGCCGTTCGGCGGCGCGCACTTGCCGCCGGCGAGGGCACGACCGACTTCAGCGGATTGTTCCTCGGCTTCAGCTTTTTCCTGATTATCTCCGCCGCCATGCTGGTGGCATTGCTGTTTCGTCTGGGCGTCGAGCGGCGATCGAGTGAGGTGGGATTGTTGCTGGCGTTGGGTTTCTCGCCGCGGCACGTCGCGCGGCTGCTGCTCGTCGAAGGAATGATGCTCGCGGGCATCGGCGCCGCGGTCGGATTGTTCGTGGCACGCGGCTACGCCTGGCTGATGCTGGCTGGGCTGCGTTCCTGGTGGGCCGAAGCGGTCAACACGCCGTTCCTGCGGCTGCACGATTCTCCAATCAGTTATGTCATCGGCTACTGCGTCAGTCTGCTCGTCGCGGCGGTCTCGATTGCGTGGTCGCTACGCGGGCTGACGCGTATGCCGACGCGCGCGCTGCTGGCCGGCGCGATCCAATCCGGCCGACCCACGGTCCGCGGCCGACGCGGAACCATCGCGGCGATCATCGCTTTGGTTGCGATCGGCTTGGCGGGCTTGTTGAGCACGCTGACCTTCGTAACCGACGCCGTCTCGCAAAGCGTGACCTTCTTCCTCGGCGGCACGGCCCTGCTGATCGCGTGTATTGCCGGTCTGTCATGCTGGTTGAGCACCGAGCCGCGGGCGGCGGTGCGCGGCGCGGGCTTAGTTGCCCTATCGCGCCTGGGCGCGCGCAACGCCCGCCGACGTGTCGGCCGCAGCGTCCTCACAGCCGGGCTCATCGCGGCCGCCACGTTCGTCATCACCGCGCTGCAAGCGATGCGGCTGGACGCTCCGGGAGAAACCCCGGCGAAAGACTCGGGCACCGGTGGGTTCGCATTGCTGGCCGAGTCCGTCGTCCCGCTGCCTTACGATCTTAACACTCCCGCCGGCCGCGCCGAACTCAACCTGACACAGTCCGCCGAAGACACACTGGCCGGCGTGACGTTTATCCCATTTCGCCTGCGCGACGGCGACGAGACGAGCTGTCTCAACCTATACCGGCCCACGAAACCGCGCGTGCTCGGTGCGACCGACGCCATGATCGAGCGCGGCGGCTTTGTGTTCTCCACCACGATGGCCGAATCCGACGACGAACGGCGGAACCCATGGACGTTGCTGCGACAGGACTATCCCGACGAGGCCGTTCCGGTCATCGCCGACGAGACCGCCGTGCTCTGGCAGCTTCACTCGAAGCTCGGCGGCGAACTGAGCATCGCCGACGGGCGCGGCCGCGACACGCGCCTGCGCATCGTTGGACTGCTGAAAGGCAGCGTACTGCAAGGCGAGTTGATCATCGCGGAGGAGCACTTTACGCGGCTGTTCCCGTCTGTCGCCGGCCACGCCTTTTTCCTGATCGACGCACCGCCGGAGAACGCGCGTGAAGTTGAAGCGACACTCGAACGCGAACTCGCGAACTATAGTTTGGCGGCCGACTCCACGCGCCGACGTCTCGCCGAGCTTTTCGTCGTTCAGAACACCTACCTATCCACGTTTCAGACGCTGGGTGGGCTCGGCCTGCTGTTGGGCACGATCGGGCTCGCGGCGGTATTGCTGCGAAACATCTGGGAACGCCGCGGCGAGCTGGCACTCATGCAGGCGCTTGGATTCTCGCGCACCGCGCTGATTTGGCTGGTATTGAGCGAGAATTGCACTCTAGTCGCGGCGGGCTTGATCGCGGGACTGCTGTCGGCCGGGCTGGTCGTTGCGCCGCACGCGGCATCGCGCGGCGACCTGATCCCCTGGGCGTCGCTGATGATGATGTTCGTTGCCATATTCGCAACCGGTATGCTGGCCGGTTTGGCGGCGCTGATCCCGGCCTTGCGAGCCCCACTGCTGCCGGCGTTGCGGGCGGAATAATTGAGTGAGGTCTGACTGCCGCAACCGGTTTTCCTTCCGCCGCCGACACAGTATGCTTCACCTGCGAGCACGAGAGGAGAGAACTCATGTTCTGCCACACTCGCCCCGTCCGAATCGTTGTCACTCTAGCCATCCTGCTCCCGACCACCGCGGTCACCGCCCAGAACTGGCCCAACTGGCGCGGCCCGAACCACGACGGCATCAGCACCGAAACCGGTCTGCAAACCAAATGGGATAGCACCCCGCCGATTGTCTGGCAGCGCGAACTCGGCCCCGCCTTCAGCGCTATCACCTGTGTCGGCGACAGAGCCTATACCTGCGGCACGCGGGACGGGCAACAGGTGCTCTTCTGTCTCAACGCCGACACCGGTGACGTGCTCTGGCAGACGCCTTTTGAAAAGGAATATCGCGACCGTCAGGGCGGCGACGGGACGCGCGGCACGCCCACGATTGACGAGGGTCGCGTTTTCGTTCAGGGCGCTCGCGGTCGGCTGGTGTGCTTCGACGCCGACGACGGAAACGAGCTTTGGAGTCGGCAGTTCGACACCATCCCGCAGTGGGGTTACAGCGGTTCGGTGCTGATCGAAGGCGACCTCGCGATTGCGATTGCCGGCAACGCCGACGGCCCCGTGCTCGCGTTCGACAAGAAAACCGGAAAGACCGCGTGGAAATGCGGCAATACCCCGGTCAGTTACTCGACGCCGTATCCGATTACGCTCGCGGGCCGTCGCTACGTGGCCGGTTTTTTGGAGAAGTCGATCATTGTCGTCGATGCGAAAACCGGCCGCGAGGTCTGGAGCATGCCCTGGATAACCAGTTGGAACGTCAACGCCGCCACCCCGATCTTCCACGACGGGCAACTCTTCTTCAGCTCCGGTTACAAGCACGGAGCAATCGCGGTCAAGCTGACCCCCGCCGGCGACATGCTCACCGGCACGACCGTCTGGGGCAGCCGGGCGATCCGTGCCAAATTCCAATCCCCCGTGCTCTATCAGGGTCACCTCTACACCAGCGACGAGATCGAACTCAAATGCGTCGAGTTCACCACCGGCGAGGTGAAATGGAGCCGGCGCGGCATCAAGTTCGGCACGGTCGTCATCGCCGACGGGTACTTGTTCGTACTGACCGAGCGCGGCAAGTTGCTGATCGGCAAAGCCACACCAGCGGGTTTCGAGCCGGAAACCGACGTCCAGATTCTGACCGGGCGCTGCTGGACGGTTCCGACGCTCTACAAAGGCCGCCTCTACGCCCGCAATCTGAAGCAGGTAGTGTGTCTCCAGCACACTACCTAGTCTTCCGTCACACCTCGATTTGCGGGTAGCGTCGGGCCCCCCCCCCCGCCCGGCGGCCGCGGGGGGGGGGGGGGGGGGGCGCCGGCCGGCGGGGGGGGCGGGGGGAGCCGGGGGTGGGGGGGGGGGGGTGGGCGG
>JAUWNI010000110.1 GCA_030612705.1 Phycisphaerae bacterium
CCGACGTAGGCCATTGGGAGACGTTCAATTATCTACGTCGGCCGCGGGGGGCCGACGCTACCCGCAGATCTACGCGTGACGGAGCACTAGTCCGATTCGAAGCCATTGGACAGGCGCTTTGTTATACACAGCAGCGATTCGATTGTCTCCTGGAGTTCGATCTTGACGCCGGCGCGCGGGGCGCAGGCGATGTCGAGGCCGCTCGGGAGCTTTGCACGCGAGAGCCGGAACGCTTCGCGAAGCACGCGTTTGAGCCGGTTTCGGCGAACCGCGTTGCCGTGTCGGCGACCAACGATCAGGCCGAACCGCGAGTATTCGAGGTTGTTCGGCAGAGCCCAGATTTGCAGGCGGTGGTCGCCGGCGCGTTTGCCCTGCTTCATGAGATGTTGGAATTCGCCGTGGCGGCGCAGGCGGAATCGGGAGCGAAACCTGAGGTTCCCGGGGCCGGGCATCGCGTCAGCCCTCGGTCGGGGCATCCGCCGGCCGGAAAAAAGCCACGCTGGCGGTGTAGCCGTGGAGGAAATTTCGGCGGCCGACCGGGCCGATCTCGCCGGCACAGAAAAGCCCGGCCACCGGCATGTTGCGGCACGATTTTGCGACCGTGCGGGCGTCGTGGTGATGATCCTTGAACATCCGCGATCCGCGGCCGCTGCACGTGAACAGCAGCGCCCCGGCCGCCGCCCCGCGCGGCCTGGCACCCAGCAGCGAAACCAGATCGTTATCCGCCGCGGCGCTGTCGCGCACGTGAAACTGGATCGTCTGCCCGATGCGGACCAGGTCGTTGATCATCATGGCGCCGCTGCCCTGCTCAAACCCGATCGGGTTGCGGATCAGGAAATCGCCGCGGCTGAATTTCGGCTGATATTCGTTGATTACGCGGCCGACGAGCAATCCGCCGGTGCGGGCCAGCTCTACGTCGCGCGTGGAACATTTTCTCAGCGTGTCGATCACGACCGCCAGCGGGGGTTTGCCGCCGAGTTGGCGGATGATGTTTCGCTCGGCTTCGGTGATTACGAGGTGTCGGCCGATCGGTCGGCAGCCCTGCGAGACGAGGGTGTCGATCTCGATGTTGCCGGACAGCGCGACGCCGCAGAGCCCATGGTGCAAGGTCTGGCCTTCAAAGATCATGGCGTTCTGGCCGGGAGCCTCGCCGGCCGAGGCCACCCCGCCGATCGCCGGTCGCCGCGGATAGGCGTTGTCGAGGCGTTCGAGCATTTCGAGCAGGTTGAAGCTGAACGGGTCGGTTAGCAGGATGAAGCAGGGCCGCTGCTTGGGTGAAATACCGAGGTGTTCGTGCCAGGCCCGCGGCTTGTCCAGTCGCTGGAGATCCTGCTGCGAAAGATGGAAGGCGACGACGTGGACGTCGGGCAGGCGGGCGGCCCAAAGCGTGACGGCGGGCCGCTGTTCATATTCGATCGCATCGCAGATGATCGACTCGCCGGTGGTGCCGATGAAAGCCCGCGGGCTGAGACGGTCGTAAACGTCGGCGACGATTTTTTCGAGCTCGTCCTCGAAATGCGCGGTGGCAAAGAGCAGGCACAGATCAACCGGCCCGCCGCCCAGCCCGGCAGCCACCTCGCGCGCGAGCATGTCGCCGGCGTCGGCCCGTCCGGCTTCGTGCAGCGCCGCGGTGGCAACGGTCATCTTATCGCGGTTCGTTTCCATGCCACCTTATTTTAGGCAGGCGGGACGATACATCAAACCACCAGGAGAAAAGGCCTCTCTGGGTGTCATTCCGAGCTTTTCACCGGCGTTGCCGGCTACGGGCGAAAGGAACTGCCCGTCGAGCTATTTCCTTAGGAGGAGCGCGGCGGCCATGACCCCGCTCGATACGCGCCGCGAAATCCGGCTCACGGCGACCGGGTGCTTTGGCAAATCGAGCATTCGCCAGTATAAGGGGCTCAATCTTCGTCAAACCCGGGTAACGAGCAGGAGCCAGGCATGGAAAACGGCGTCGCCGAGAAGAAGGACTCGTTCTTTACGCTGATCCGCAACCTGCCGGCCAACTTCTGGTACGCCAACCTGATGGAGATCTTCGAGCGCCTGGCGTTCTTCGGGGTACGGGCGATCGCCGGTCTCTACCTCGTGAAAGAAGCGGGGGAAAACGGGCTGGGGCTGAGCTACACCGACAAGGCTCAGATCTACACGGTTTGGGCGCTGATTCAGTGCCTGGTGCCGATGGTCTCCGGTGGTTACACCGAGCGCTACGGCTACCGCAAGAGCCTCGCGGTCGCCTTCGTCATCAACATCATCGGCTACCTCTGTATGGCGCAGTCGAAGCCGATCGCCGACAATCTGATCGCTCAGGGTTGGGCGAGCGCCGGCTACTGGGTCTTCATGCTGGCCGCGTGCTTCGTGGCGTTCGGTACGGCGATCTTCAAGCCCCCCTGCCACGGCACGATCGCGAAGACCACCGACGAGAAGACCTCTTCAATGGGCTGGGGCGTCTTCTACTGGGTGGTCAACATCGGGGGCGCGCTGGCTCCGATGTTGGCGGCGCAGATTCGTGGCGAGATCAACTGGCATTACGTGTTCTACGGCGCTGCAATCGTCACGGCGGTGAACTTCCTGCCGTGTTTCCTGCTCTACAAGGAGCCGGAGAAGACGCCGCCGAAGGAAGGCGAGAGTGAGAAAAGCGCGGTGGAGGTTTTCGTTCACTCGATTGCCACGGTCTTCAAGGATTTGCGCCTGGTCGCGTTTCTGCTGATCTTCTCGTGTTTCTGGCTGATGTTCATGCAGCTTTTTGACCTGCTGCCCAACTTCATCGACGAATGGGTGGACACGTCCGACGTGGCCCCCTTCTTCGGCTGGTTCAGCCAGGGCTGGGTGTTGGAGAACGGCCAGACCAAGCCGGAAATCCTGATCAACATCGACGCCTGGGCGATCATCGCACTGGTGCTGTTCATTTCCTGGCTGATCCGGAAGATCAACAAAGTCGCGGCGATGGTCATCGGGATGGTGATCTCGCTGGTTGGCTTCGTCGGTGCCGGGTACGCGCAGACCGGTATCCTGTGCGCGATCATGATCTTCATCTTCGCGATTGGCGAGATGGCGTGCAGCCCGACCTTCAGCGCGTACGTGGCGCTGATTGCGCCGAAGGACAAGAAAGCCCTTTACATGGGCTACTCCAACATCCCCTTCGCGATCGGCTGGGCGGCGGGCAACACGATTGGCGGGTACCTGTACGAGGGAATCGCCAACAAGTTCAAGCTGGCCCGCGAGTACCTGGTCAACAACCTGGGCATGAGCACCGACTTCGCGAACAACACGGAAATGTTCCCCAACACGCAGGTGATGGAAACCATGGCCTACATCAGCGGCCAACCGGGAGACGCCGGCGCGGTGGAAGCCGCCGTACAGACCGCCTGGGACAAAGTTGCCTGGGAGGACATACCCGCGGACCAGGTTGCCGACAAGGTCGGTGAGATCTACACCGGAATTCTGGGACAGATCGACATCGAGGCCGCCCGGCAGGCCACTCAAGTTCTGTGGGACATACACCATCCGTACATGGTCTGGGTCTATCTCGGCGTGTTCGGTCTGGTCGGCACGGTCGGCATGATTATCTTTTACTTGACCACCAAGAAAACGCTGAGCGAAAACAACACCGCGGAGGAGCCGGCGGCGGCGTAGTTGCCCCTCATAGTCGCGACCATGCTGATGAAGACACCGTTAACGCTGGCTACCGCCACCGCCGAGCCGCCGCTGATCGAAAACCCGGCCGGCGTGCTCGCCGTCCTGCTCGTGGTACTGGCGGTGATCTTCTGGACGACGCAGCACCCGACGCTGGGCAAGATCTTCAAGGTCATTCCGGCGCTGCTATTCTGCTACTTCGTGCCGACCACGCTGACGACCCTGAACATCATCCCGGCCGAGTCGGCCCTGTATGACTGGGTCAAGGGCTACGTACTGCCGGCCAGCCTGCTGCTGCTGATTCTCGCGCTCGACGTGCCGGGGATTCTGCGGCTCGGACCGAAAGCCGTGATCATGCTGCTGGCCGGGACGACCGGGATCGTGCTGGGCGGGCCGCTGGCGCTGTGGATCTGCAAGGACATGCTGCCGCCCGACGCCTGGCAGGGGATGACGGCGCTGTGCGGGAGCTGGATCGGCGGCGGGGCGAACTTCGTCGCGCTCGGAAAAATCGCGGGCGCCAGCGACCGCATGATCGCGACGATGGTGATCCCGGACGTGTTCGTCGCGAACTGCTGGATGGCGGTACTGCTGTATTTCTCCGTGATTCAGCGCCGGATCGACAAGTGGACGCGGGCGGATGCGTCGGCGATCCGGGATCTCGAACGCCGACTGGAGGACTTCCAGCATCGCGTGGCGCGGATCCCCTCGCTCCCGGATTTGATGATCATTCTGGCGTTTGGATTCGGCGTGAGCTGGGCGTGCTACTTCGCGGCGGGCAAGATCGACGACCGGCTCGAACACGCGCTGACCGTCGAGGCCGTGCGGATCGTCGCCGTTGACGAGGCGAAACCCGATGCATTCGTATCGATTCAGCGGGAAGACGACGGCGAAGAACAGCATACCTACCTGACGCTGACCAGGGCATTCGCCAATCCCGAGAAGCAAGCCGAACCGGAGCCGGTGGACGAGCCGCGGGCTGAGCCGGCGGCGCTGACGGTGGAATCCACCGCGCGCACGGTGGCCAAGCTCATGCTGGCGACGCCGGAGCTGCAGACGATCGGTGATCTCGTGCGGCAGATAAACGACGAAGTCGAGGGGTGGGAGGCTCAGTGGGTGGGGTCCGCGGACCAGTTCGCGGCCGTGCCGACCAGGCAACTCCGCGGATTACCGCGGACCGAGGCTACCGACGGCAGCGTCGCGCTGCTCGTGCCGAACCCGGACTTGCCCGGCTGGTGGCAATTCCGCGAGAGCTTCGGCGGTACGACCTGGAAGTTCATCCTGATCACGACCGTGGGCGTGATCCTCTCGTTCACGCCCGCCCGCAGGCTGGACGGCGCTGGGGCGTCGAAGATCGGCTCGGTCATGATTTACCTGCTGGTGACCTGTATCGGAGCCCACGCCGACTTCACCAGCATCGGCGAGCAGCCCGCGTACATCCTGATGGGATTCATCTGGATCGCGGTGCACATCGTGATCCTGCTGGGGGTGGGGCTGCTGATCCGGGCCCCGATTTTCTTCATCGCGGTCGGGTCGCAGGCCAACATCGGCGGAGCGGCGAGCGCTCCGGTGGTCGCCACCGCGTTCCATCCCGCGTTGGCCCCGGTCGGAGCACTGCTGGCGGTGGCAGGGTATGTGCTGGGCACGTATGCCGGGCTGGTCTGCATGTGGCTGCTCCAGGCGGTAGCGGGCGTGGACGGCTAGTACTCCGTCAGTGTTGCTTTGATGGGTTTAACCTGAGGAACAGCGGACTTCAGTCCGCGCGGCGCCGCGGGGAGTAGAATTTCCCTTACCGAAGGACCGGGCTTGGGTGCCATGGCCAAGCGAAGCGCGGCCATGTTGGTCCCGTATCTATATGACCGTGCGCGATCATGCAACAGAGCCGGGCCGTCCCCGGCCCGGAAACCGGCGTGAGGACACGCCGGCTCTGCTTTGTGGGCCATCGCGCGGCGCGTTTTCACGCACGGTTATTTAGAAACATGCCCGCGCCTTCGGCTTGGGCATGGCACCCAACCCACTCGTACCCATCAATTGAGGTGTGGCGGAGCACTAGCAATCCGTTCGGGCAATCCGGGAGCGGACCACACCAACGAAAAAAAAATCTCATTTTTCGCGACAAGAACTCGGCTGGATGGCGTTTGTAATAGTGGAGCGACTGTCAGAGCTTGTATTAGAAGCATCTGACCCGTGCTCCATCAGCGGGATGTCGGTGCCACGGGTAGTGGCCGCCCCCCGTGGCGGCCGTCGACCACCGGCGGGGTGAGGGTGTCATGCTGGGGTTTGATAGCGGCTCGTTTTAGCGGGCTATCAAGATCGATCCAGGAGGTGAGGCATGGCTGTGCAGAAGGTTTGCTACTACGCGATCACCAAGAACAAAGAGGGTGAGGCGCGTGTGCGCTTCGGCGTGTGCCTACGAAAGGAAGCCCAGATCGACACGCGCTATGCCACCTGGGAGAAGATTTCCGCCCTTATCGTCAACGACGGCTACCGGCTGGTCGAGATTAAAAAGAACGGGACGGCACGCGTGGGATAAACCGCCGCAAGCTCAGCAGTCGCAAAGAGATAGCGATATATTGCGGTAGATGGAATTGAACTGGGCGCGGTTGGATTCGAACCAACGAAGGCATACGCCAACGGGTTTACAGCCCGCTTCCTTTGGCCACTCGGACACACGCCCGCTTCCGGAGGCTCGCTGCACAAATCGGCAAGCGTACCCCACGCTCAAAAATATACCGTTTCCCGGATGATTGTCCAGCCTTTCGTCGCAACGCCGGCGCCCGGCCAATTGCCGCTCCCTTTGACATCCCACCTTGCAGCCGTGGGTAGGCACGCTGTATGGTATCTGAATCGGCCGGCGTTACCCATCTGCCCCAGGCCGAGATCACCGTTAAGAGGAGACCGGCATGCCCGGCGAGCAAAAAAAAGTGCGTGTTTGCGAAGAATGCGGCTCGACGATCCGACGAGAGGACTTCATAAACCATTCGGCCGTCCGCTATAAGGGCAAATTGCTCTGCCCGAAGTGCGTCCAAGGCGTCAAGGGCAAGCTCAAAGCTGAGAAAATGACCGAGCAGGTAATCGGCAGCGATACGGACCCTATCGCAGTCCCGATCGTGCTGGTCGACGATGACAAGCCGCGGGTCGTGGGCGGTCCCTCGACCCAGATCCACGGCTTCTCCGGCAGCGAGATGCTCGCCAAAGGCGCCGCGTACGAGTACAAGCGTCCGCTGCTACAGGACACGCCGGCCGCGACGCGCTGCCGCACGTTTCACTGCAAGATAACCGATGCGTCGTTCCTGAATCTGAACCAACAGATTAACGAATGGATCGATGAGCACGAGGACATCCAGATCAAATTCGCGCTGAGCAACATCGGTGTGGTGGAGGGTAAACACGCCGATCCGCACATGATCGTCACGGTCTTTTATTAAACCCGTCGATGCCTTTGAAATCGGGCTTGTTGCGATCAACCTCAGGAGGAATGGTGTCGAATGCGCATCGCCAGATTCGTGAGTTCCGAAGGGCAAACGTATACGGGCCGACTGATCGACGAACACACGGCTCAGCCCCTGACGGGCAACTTGTTTGGCCCGCTGAGCTTCGCCGACGAAACAGTGACCGTTGATCGTTTGCTGCCGCCGATCGAGCCGCCCAATATCCTGGCGATTGGCCGGAACTACCGCGGGCACATCGAGGAAACCGGCGCGCGGACTCCGAGCGAGCCGCTCGTGTTCTTCAAGCCGACGACGTCCTTGCTCGCATCCGGCGGTGAGATCGTGCTGCCCGAAAGCGCTCCGGACGAAGTTGATTTTGAAGCCGAACTCGCGATGATTGTCGGACAAACCGCCCGGCGCGTGCCGGAGCGGTCCGCGCTGGAGCACGTTCTGGGTTACACTTGTGCCAACGACGTCTCCGCCCGTGATTGCCAACGCAACGACAAGCAGTGGTCGCGTGGGAAGGGCTTCGACACGTTCTGCCCGCTCGGCCCGTGGCTGGTGACGCCCGACGAGATCGATCCGGACAACTGTCGGCTGCGCAGCCGCCTCAACGACCGGGTCATGCAGGACGCCAATACAGCAAGCATGATGCACTCGTGCGCCAAGCTGTTAAGCTACCTGTCGCACCAGTTCACGCTGCCACCGGGCACGGCGATCCTGACCGGCACGCCGGAGGGTGTCGGTTTTACCCGCACTCCGCCGGTTTTTCTGAAGGAAGGCGACCGCATCGAGATCGAGATTGAGGGGATCGGCACGCTGAGCAACACAGTCGTGCAACACGGCCGTGCATGAGCGATCATAGGTAGCGAGGGAGAGCAAAGCTCTGCTTTGCCTACTGTGCAACACGATTTGAAGCGATCATAGGTTAAACGAGCAAGGCAGGAGGCCTGTACCGTAATGACGCAAAAGAAATCCGTCCCGCCGGGGAGTGGTAAGGAGAAAGTTGTCGAAGGCGTGCTGGAACTAAACGAGAGATCCAACGCCTTCCTACGTGACGTCAAGCGTCATCTCGTCCCCCGCGGCGACGACCCCGTCGTCTCCCCGGACGCGATTCGCAAGTTGGGCTTGCGTGGTGGAGAATTGCTCGCCGGCCCACTCGATTCGGCCCGCAAGGGCCCCGGTGGCCGCCGACTCTCCCGGATCGAGCGGATCGATGGCATCGAGGTCAAGGACTGGCTCCCGCCTCCGCCGCTGAATGAAACTACCGCGATCGACCCGTTGGAGGCATTGCACTTTGACACCAAGGGTGGTCCGGCAACGATGCGCATCGTCGACATGTTCACGCCGATCGGCCGCGGGCAGCGCGGGCTGATCGTCGCGTCGCCGCGAACCGGCAAGACGATCCTCTTGCAGCAAATGGCGCACGGCATCGCGGTCAACCATCCCGAGATTCACATGATCGTGCTGCTGATCGACGAGCGGCCGGAAGAGGTCACCGATATGCGCCGCAGCGTGCACGGCGATGTGATCGCGTCGAGCAACGATCTGGATATCGAATCGCACGTGCGGGTGGCCCGACTGGTGACTGAGCGGGCGCGCCGGCTGGTCGAAAACGGTCGGCACATCGTGGTTCTGCTTGATTCGATCACGCGCCTATCCCGCGCCTTCAACAACTTCATCCGCAGCAGCGGGCGGACGATGACCGGCGGTCTGGACATCCGCGCGTTGCAGGAGCCCAAGCAGATTTTCGGCTCGGCCCGCAACGTCGAGGGCGGCGGCTCGCTTACGATCATCGCCACCGCGTTGATCGACACCGGCAGCCGGGCGGACGATTTTATCTTTCAGGAGTTCAAGGGCACCGGCAATATGGAGTTGGTGCTCGATCGCGACCTAGCCAACATGCGCATCTGGCCCGCGATGAACCTGCAACTGTCCGGAACGCGCAAGGAGGAGAAACTCCTGCCCGCGGACACACTGAACAAGGTCAACATGCTGCGGCGGCAGCTCTATGACATGCCGCCCGTAAAACAGATGACGACCCTGCTCGAACGCATGCAGCCCTATGACGATCTGGCCGGCTTTTTGAACAGTCTGCGCTCGTAGAACCCCACCGGATGTCGCTGCCGCCGATGGATGATACATCGTGATTCTCGGGATTCTTTCAGACACACATGGTTTCCACGAGCGGGCGGCCCGCGCGATAAAACTGCTCGAACAAATGGGAGCGGAAGCATTCGTGCACTGCGGCGACGTCGGCGGCGAAGCGGTCCTCAATGAATTGGCCGGTCGGCGGGCTTGGTTCGTCCTGGGCAACACCGACGCGCTCGACCCGACGTTGATGCGCTACGCTCGATCGCTCGGCCTGCATACCCCCGACGCGATTCCGCTCCAGATCGAAATCGCCGGCCGCGCCATCGCCGTCTATCACGGTCACGAAGCGCACTTCAACCACATGGTCCGCGCGCTCCAACATCACGACCTGGCCGCCATCAAAAGCATGACGCGGGGACTCGACTACATCCTCCACGGGCACACGCACATGGCGGCTGACGTGCGCCTCGGACACGTCCGAATGATCAACCCCGGCGCTTTGGAGCGCTCTCGTCCGCACACTGTCGCAACGCTGGACTTGGCGCGCGACGCGCTCAAGTTTTGGCAGGTCGATGAATCGGTAGACGCCGCCGAACCGCCGCGCGCCTTCACCCCGCGCTAACACCATCTCCCAAGCGAGAGTCGTAGCGTCCGTCCCCCGTGGCGGACGTGGAAAAGCGTGAACCGTTCGGCCTTCCACGACCGCCACGGGGCGCGGCCGCTACGTTGCAGCAAGTTACGCGCCACGACAAAAAGTCAAGAGTAAATTGCGTGTCGTGCACGGATTTCCGACAAAAGCGGTTTCTTCTGAATTCCCCGCTGCTATTCGTCCGATCGAAAGCTATACTGGAGTGAACATGTACGTATCGGATCAACCCCTGCGTTGTACGATAAGGGAGAACCATTTGCTAAAACCGATACGCTAAAACCTGGGAGGCCCGGGTGTCGCACCCCCGTCGGCGGCGCTTTCGAGCGTTAGGTCGGGGACGACCGGGGCCGCCCCCCTAGAAAACTGGGTTTTAGCAAATCTCTCCCACCGGCAAAGGCGGAGGTTGTTCCAAATATCCGACGGGCGGTCCCGCGGTGCAAATGGCCACGGACGCCCGTCGTCTTTTTTAGCCTCCTCAGCAGTCCGGTGCAGAAGTGTCACGCGTCCCTACACTGTAAACGGCCGATTTCTTCGCAGTTCGCGAAGATTTTCGTTGCGTGGGTGGCCCGTCCAGAGTTCAAAGTGCGGAGTTCAAAGTACAAAGTGTAAAGTGGGTGCTCTCAACGACGCAGCCCAGCACTAATCCCCAATCCCCAATCGTCAATCGTCAATCCCCAATCGCCAACGCCCCTTTGGTTGCGGCCAACGGCCGCGCTAAGGCTCCGGCCATGCGTCCGGCAGTTGACGCACCGGTCCGGGGTGCGTAGCTTGCCGGTTCTAGTGCTCTGTCACAGTTGAATTGATGGGTAGTGTTTCATTCGAGGCCGTGATAATACTTGTAGAAGGCAACAATACTCGAAGAGCCGCGGACCTGAAGTCCGCGCGGCGCTGCGGGGAGTGGAATTTACCCTTTTCGAAGGACCGGGCGGACTGAAGTCCGCGGCTCCTCGGGTTGAACGCATCAAAGCAACACTGACAGAGCACTAATATGGAGGATCGGATGCTCGCGCTGGCCTGGGCCAACCTGATGCACAACAAGGTCCGCACGGCGCTCAGCGCGCTGGCGGTGGGTCTGGGGATCATGTTGATGCTGGTCTCGAAGGGACTGGCCGGCGGGTCGATCGCCGAGGTGGCCCGGCGCATGCAGAGTGTCGACGCCGAGCTGGTCGTCCTGCCCGCTCAGGACAACATCATCTTCACCAACAGCGCCCCGTTTCCACGCGTTTTCCGCAAATACATCGAAAAACAGACCGACGAAAACGGTCCGCTCGCGATTGCCGTCATCCCCGCCTTCTTCGGGCAGATCCACATGGGCGGACAGCAGCAGCGGCTCTTCGGCGTCGATCCGGCACAAATGCCGCTGTTCCTCGGCTTGCGGCGCGTGCTCGCGGGCCGGGTCTTTGACCGCGCACACGATTTCGCTCGGCGGATCGAGGATCCCGCGACGGAGTTTCCGCCGGAAAATGCTGATGAGCAGGTAATCAACGCATTTCTCGCCGACGGCCTCGAACTTGTGATCGACGACCGCCTGCGGCGCGTCGGCCGACTCGACGAGCAATCCGGGCAACGCGTCCCCTACGAGATCGGCGACGAAATCAGGGTGATGGGCAGGCAGTTCCGCATCGTCGGTGTCGTTGAGACCGGCGTCGCCGGCCGCGTGTTCGCGCCGCTGCAAATGCTGCGCGAGATCGCGCTGGCGGGTGAAACCAAATCGAGCATGTTCTTCGTCAAGCTGCGGCCCGACGTCGATCCGGTGGCGGCGGCCGACCGGCTCGCCGCGGTGCTCGGCAACGCCGCCCGGGTCGAGCTGAAGAGCGAGTACGGCAAGCTGCTGCGCGACAGTTTCGCGCAGGTGAACATGTACATGAACGCTTCGAGCGGTTTGGCGCTGGCGGTCTGCTTCCTGTTCATCCTCCTGACGATGTATACGATCGTCCTCGAACGCACGCGCGAAATCGGGATTCTCAAGTCGCTCGGCGTCACGCGCTTCGACCTGCTGCGACTGTCCGTCATCGAGGCGCTGATAATCTCGATCGCCGGCGTTGTGATCGGAATCGGAATCTCCTTCGCCGCCAGGTGGGGTCTTGGTATCATGCGACCATTGCTGACGGTCGATTTATCGATGAATCTCCTGATTTTCGCCGTTGCAATCGGCGTGCTCGGCGGCGTGCTGAGCGCCTTGTATCCCGGCTATCGCGCCGCCCGGCTCGACCCCGCCGTTGCATTGAGCCACGAATGAACGAGCTGATGATCAACATCGAGCAGGTGTACCACACCTATCATCACGACGCGGTCAGCGAGCCGGTCCTGCACGGGATCGATTTGCGGGTCCGCCGCGGCGAGTTCGTGATCATCATGGGGCCGTCGGGCTGCGGCAAAACGACCTTGCTCAACATCCTCGGCTTAATGATGCCGCCGACGCGGGCTCACAGCGTGTGCGTTGCCGGCCGCGAAACGCTTGGGTTGCCGGACAACGCCCGTGCGAAATTGCGGCGGGAGACGATCGGCTTCGTCTTTCAACGTTTTAACCTGCTGCCGACGATCAGTGCCGGACAAAACGTGGCCCTGCCGCTGAAGATTCGCAAAGAGCCGCTCGACGGGCAGGTCGACGAGCTGATCGAGCGCGTCGGGTTGAGCGCTTACGCCCACAAAAAGCCCGGACAGCTTTCAGTCGGACAGCAGCAGCGGATCGCGATTGCGCGGGCACTGGTCGGCCGACCGGCGCTGCTGCTGGCGGACGAGCCGACCGGCAATCTCGACTCGGACAACGCCGAGGCGGTCCTGTCGCTGCTAACCGACTTTCACCGCGAGTGGGGTCAGACAATCCTGATGATCACGCACAACGAACACCTGGCGGTCGGGGCCGACCGCGTCATCAACATGCGCGATGGACGATTCCGCAATTAACCTCGATACGACTTTGACGCTGTCCGCGGACGCGGCGGAAACGCCGATACCGGCGCTGAACGGACTGCGCCGCTGGTTTGGCGTTTTCCTGGCCTGGGTGACCGGGTTGTTCGTGATCGCATTGGCGATGTTCACGCGTTACGAAGCGGGCGACACGGCCGCCATGGCGCTATGGCTGCTGGCATTGGCGGGTTTTTACGTCTCGTTGTGCAACGCGCTGCTGCCGCTGCCGACGTCGTGGATCATCATGCTGCTGGCGTCCGACGACGTCGGGCTGTTTGATTCGAGCGTGCTGCGCATCGCGACAGTGGCCGTGCTCGGTGCCACCGCCACGATGATGGCCAACCTGAACGAGTACCACATTCTCGGCTACTTTCTCCGTGCCCGGCTCGGCGATCGCATCCGCCAAACGCGCGCCTACCGCTGGACGGTCCGTTGGTTCAACATTTCGCCTTTTCAAACGCTGGTGCTGTTCGCGTTCATTCCGATTCCGGTGGACTTTGTACGCTGGTTGGCGATCCTGCGCCGCTACCCGCGCGTGCGTTTCGCGGCGGCGAATTGGCTTGGGCGATTGCCGCGCTACGCGCTGCTCGCGGGGCTGGCGGTGGCGTTGAGCTTGAGCGTTTGGGAAATCGCGCTGATTCAAGTGGGGATCGTCGTGCTGCTGGGGGCGCGACTGCTGTGGACCGCGGTTCGTCGTACGAACGGCGCCGCGGAAGGATAATGTAGCGGCATCGAGGGCGAGTGCCGCGCGAAGCCGTTCAACTGGAAACGACACTATCATTTCCTTGACGCGCTGCGCCTCGCGTGTAATGCTCACAACGATAGAATTCCCGTCGAGCGAGAAAAGGAACCGCCATGTCCACCGATGATGCCAACGTCGAATTCTCCGCCGGCGCCGAAACACCCGAGGTGTCGGCCAAGGCCCCGTACCCGCTGGTTTTCGTCGGCGACTTAGGCGCCGGCGAGTGGCTGACCAAGCTCACCGCGACCGACAAAGAGGATTTCGCAAGCCTGCTCGGCAACGCCAAGCCTACGCTGAAACTAGCGATCAACGACCCGTTCGGCTCCGGCCCGGACTGGGAATTCCAGCTCTCGTTCGGCTCGATGAAAGCCTTCGAACCCGCCGCACTGCTCGCGCAGGTTCCCGGCGCCGGCTGGCGACTGGGCGTGCGCGAGAAAATCATCGAGCGCCGTCAGGGCCGGATCAACTCGGCCGATTTCGACAACGCCGTCAACGCCGCCGTGAGTGCCGATACCTTACTTGCCTGGCTCAAGGAACAAGCTCCAACGACCGGCGGCCCGACCGCTCCGGCGGAGCCCCCCTCGGGCGGCAGTATCCTCGACATGGTTGACGAGCCGGACGAGAGCGCGCGCGTCAGTGCCGATGTGGAAAGGCTGGCCAAGGCCGCCGGCGATGCCGACGCGAAAGTATCCGGCGCCGAGGGCGCCCGGCTGAACAAGCTGCTGGCGCGACTCGACAACGAACTCGGCCAAATTGCCGAGGCACTGCTCAAGCATCCCGACGTACGCCGACTGGAAACCGCTTGGCGCAGCCTCAAATTCATCATCGACCGGATCGAGTTCCGCGACACCGGCGTGCGGCTTTCCGTTCTTGACGCCACGCGCGAGCAGGCCGTCGCCCGGTTCATCGAGCACGTCGTCAACCCGGCCTTCGACGGTGAGATTTCCACGCCGGGGATGGTGGTCTTCGATTACGCCTGTGCGAACACGCCGACCGACTTGGAGCTGCTCGACGAGCTTGCCCAGCACGCGGCCAGCTTGCCCGTCCCGGTCGTGTTCCCGTTCGAGTCCGGATTCTTCAATATCAAGGGGTGGCGCCTGCTCAAGAACCTGCCTCACCTCGGCGGGATGACGGACAACTGGCAGTTCGCCAAGTGGCGCGGCCTGCGCAACCAGCCCTACGCCAAATCGCTCATCCCGGTCATCGGTCGTTTCATTTTGCGAGCACCGTACGCCGCAAAAGCCAAGTCGCCGACGTATAGCCACAACGAAACCATCGCCAAGATCAGCGACCTGACCTGGGCACACGGTCACCTCGCGCTGGCGATCTGTGCCGCCCGCTCGTTTGCCCGGCACGGCTGGCCGACGCGCATGTTCGGCTCCGAAGCCGGCAAGCTCGAAGACCTCCCCGTGGTCGACAACCCCAACGACCCGCAAAACCCGTGGGGCCCCGGCGACCTGTTCCTGCCCGACCGCCGACTCGACGAACCACCCGAACTCGGCCTCAACCTCCTTCAAGCCGTCAAGAACAACGATTATTGCATCCTGCTCGGCGGCGTGTCGGCGGCGCGGCCAGTGCAGACGACCGACACGAGCAAGCACCAGGCCGCCCTGGAAATCAGCCTGCCGTACCAGCAGTTTGCCAACATTGCCGGCACGTACCTGAGCGAGCAGCTCCCCGCGCTGCGCGGCCTCGAACCGGACAAGATTCAAGAGAAGCTGCTCTTCGGCCTGGCAAACTTGATGGGCATCAAAGAGGAAAGTGATCTGGAAGCCGTGCAGGTCGGCGTCGGCGCCAACCCCGACGATCCCACAAAAACGATCGTGCAAATCCGCCTCACGCCGCCCAGCCGCGTCGTCCCCGGCGGCTTGCACATCGAGTTCGGCTTCACGCTGTAGTGGTCGACGTCTCGTCGGCCGTCGTGCTTAATACTGCCAATGGTTGTTTTCTTCTCCGTTCGCGAAGATTTCGTCGCATGGGTGGCCCGTCGCTTTAGCCGTGGGGGCCACGAATGGACGGTCGCTTAGTGTACCCCACCGCTAAACCCATGGGCCACCCGGCAATCTTATGCGAGACCCCCGCGCCCCCGATCAGAATAGCTTTGAAGGAGCACTACCGGGGCGG
>JAUWNI010000154.1 GCA_030612705.1 Phycisphaerae bacterium
CCCCCCCCCCCCCGCCCCGCGCCGCGGCGCGGGCGGGGCCCCCCCCCCACGCTACAACCCGAAAGCCAAGACCCTCGCTTGCGCTTCGGGCTCTGAACGCGAGTCCAGAGAATTCACGTTTCAGCTCAAAGTGCTGTTTGACGAAGGTGGCGTAGATCGTAAAATCGTTTGATTGATTGCGACGAGGGAGGTATGCGCGATGAGACGGACACGTAACAAACTCTTGGGTTCCGGGTTGTCGGCGGGGCTGCCGGCTGTCGGATTGGCGCTCGTTTGGCTGGCGGGTTGCGCCTCGATGGGCGGTTCGATCAGCAGCGGATCAACTGACGGCCGGACATCGGCTTCGGCGGTGCGCGATCCGGTCTTGCAGGACATCCCCAAGCCGGCCGGGTTCATGCTGGTCGATGACGGGACCTTCGGGGTCTTCGCCGGTCAGGTTCGTATCGCTCGGTGCGAATACCGCGGCGCAACCGACCGGTCCGCCGTGAAGCGCTTTTATGAAGAGTACATGCCGTCGGCCGGCTTTGAGTTGCGGGAATGGACCGTGGACGAGGGACGATTCGACCTGCGTTTCGAAAGCGGGGCGGAAGTCTGCAATGTCCTGGTCTACCCCGGCAGCGGACGAAACACGATCCTCGTCGTGCATATCAAGCCGAGGCCGAAAGGCTCCGCCGAGCACGAGTCCAAGCCGCCGATGCGCCGGCCACAGTAACCACGGAACTGCAAACGTTATATAAGGAAACACGATGGACGCCGACACACGGCATCAATTAAAGCAAAACGAATTCGCCGAGGCGCTTAGCAAGCTGGTGGATTTCAGCGACAAGCGGACGACCGCCTGGATCGTCGTTATCCTGGTCGTCGCGCTGGGTTACGCCGGTTACAAATTCTGGGGCTGGCACCAGCGGACCCACATGATCCAGTCCGCCCAGGCCTTGACACTGATCGACGCGAGTGACGCGAGCATGGGCGATGCCCCCCTCGCGGAACTCCGCCAACTTATCGCGGATAACAGCGAACCGGGGCTGGTGTCTCTGGCCCGGCTGCAACTGGCCGAGGGGCTCGAAGCCCGCGGGAAAGGTCCCGATGGGGCCGCAAAGCTGGCCGAGGCGGAAACCCAGTATAAGACCATCCTGGGCATACCGAACGCACCCCACTCGGTAAAGGCCGCGGCCCTCTATCGGCTGGGCATTTTCCATGAAACCAAACGAGACTTCGAGCAAGCCCGAGAGATGTACACTACGCTTGGCCGGAACCTGAGTTACCAGGGTTCACCGTTTACGGGTCTGGCGGAAACGCGCCTCGAGCAGCTTGATGAATTGGCGGTGCCGGTCGTGTTTAAGCCGGGGATCAAGCCGCTGCCCACAACCCAGCCCGCGACGCAACCCGCGTTGAAGCCGATCATCCGCGAAGTACCACGGAAGCTGCCCTTGCCGATAATCAGGAAACCGGCGGCGGAAGAAACGCCCACGCCGGCGAAGCCGACGAAGCCCGAGCCGGCAAACGAGGAGCCTCCCGCCGAGGAGCCGTCGACGGAGCCGGAGCCGGAGCAGCCCGAGCAACCGTGAGACACCACGACGAGATTCTCAACCGCCCATTTCCGATCGATGAAGAAAACGCCAAACGTGTGCGCCTGCGCGTTCGGCGCAAGCTGCCCGGTCGGCGTCTCGACAAGTACCTGCACGGGCGCTATCCGCATCTGTCGCGGACGTCGATCCAGCGCCTGATCCGACAGGGCGCCGTCACCGTCAACGGTCAATCCACCAAGGCGAGCTACGAAGTCAACGGCGGCGACATCGTCGAGATGGTGATGCCCGACCCCGAGCCGTCGGAAGTCACTCCCGAAGACATCCCGCTGGAGATTCTTTACGAAGACGACCACATCATCGCGATCAATAAACAGGCGGGCATCATCTGCCACCCGGCGCACGCCCAGCAGACCGGGACGATCGCCAACGCGTTAGCCTTTTACGCCTCGCGGCTCAGCCACGGGCAGGACCCCTTCCGCCCCGGCATCGTCCACCGACTCGACAAGAACACCACCGGCGTGATGCTGACCGCCAAGACCGACGAGGCGCACTGGCGGCTGGCGCTGCAATTCGAGCGGCGGACCCTCCGGAAAACATATCTCGCCGTCGTCTCCGGCGAGATGAACCTCGACGGCGACACGATCGACACTCCGATCGGCGTGCATCCGATCGTGCGCGAGCGCTTCGCCGTGATGATCAAGGAAAATCGCATCAACGTCGCCAAGCGGGCCGTCACGATTTACGAAGTCGCCGAGCGGTTCCGCGGGTATACGCTCGTCAAGCTGCAATTGAAGACCGGACGCACGCACCAGCTCCGCGTGCACATGTCGTACATCGGATATCCGATCGTCGGCGATCTGCTGTACGGCGGCCCGGCGATCAGCGAACACACCATCACCGGCGAGGGCTCGCAAACACCGCTGCTGTCCTACCAGGCGCTGCACTCGTGGCGGATCGATTTTCAACATCCCATTACCGAGAAACCGATGACTGTCGAAGCCCCGTTCCGCTCGAAGTTCAAGAAACTTATACACCTGCTGCGGAGGGCCCGAAGTGTTTAGCAATCCGTTGCGAAACCTCTGTAGCGGCCTGCGCCTCGCAGGCCGTGGGCGGGATGGCATCTTCCGATCCTTCCACGGCCGGCGAGGCGCCGGCCGCTACATTTATGGCACCGGCCGCCACATTCCCGTTCCATACTCGCGGTTCCCGAAACGGGCAGGAAAACGCTCGTCCGGGGCTTTCATGGCCTTTGCGGTCCTGCTTGCTCAGGTCGCCACGCTGGCGGCCCAGGACACATTGGAACTCTCGCGCGAGCCCGACGCTCTCGCGGTTCGCGCACGTCTCATCGGAGCGCTGGCCAAGGTTCCGAAAGAGACGGACGTCGGCCTGTTGGTGGTCGATTGCGACGACGGGGCGACGTGGTTCGCCCAACAGCCGCGGAGCCCGCTCAAGCCGGCCAGCGTGATGAAGCTCTTCATCACCGCCGCCGCTCTCGAACGCTTCGGTCCGGATTTTACTTATAAAACGCGGATCTACCTGCGCGACGACGAACTGCTGGTACTCGGCGGGGGCGACCCCGGCCTCGGTGACGAACGCCTCGCTCGCCGACACGAGCGGCCCTGGCTCGGAGAACTCGACGACTGGGCACGTCTGTTAAAGGATCGCGGCGTCGGCACACTGAAGACGATCGCCCTCGACGACTCCATCTTCGAACGACAACATTGCCATCCCGACTGGCCCGACGACCAGGCGGCGGCGTGGTACCAGGCCCCGGTCGGCGGCATCAATTTCAACGACAACTGCCTCGATGCCCGCTTCACCGCGAGCGACGGGCAGGTCACGCTTTTCCTGCAACCGGACCTGCCGGACTGTTTCTTCCGCAACAAGCTCAAGGCCGCCGCCAAGCACCAGCCAATCGTCACCCGCGCCTTCGAACTGGACGTGTTCGAGTTTCGCGGCCCGGTCTCACGCGACGATCGGTTCAAGCCGATCAGCGTCCGCCGACCGACCGTGTTCTTCGGCTACGCGCTCCGGCACGCGTTACGGAAGCACGGCATCACACTGTCAGGGCAGGTCGTTCGCCGCAAGCTAACCCCCGCGGCACTAGCCGGCGCGGAACCGTTGGACGTTCACACGACCTCGCTGGAAGACGCTCTGTGGCGGTGTAACACGTTCAGCCAGAATCTGTTTGCCGAATGCCTGCTCAAGTCGCTCGCCGCATATAACCCCGACGGCACCCCCAGCGGCGTCGAGGGCAGTTGGGACGGCGGCGTCCAAGTGCTGGAGACAACGCTGCGAGAACTCGGCATCGAGCTAGACGGCGCGACCTTCCGCGACGGCAGCGGCCTGAGCCACGACAACCGTGTCACCGCCGAGCAGATCGTGCAACTGCTGGTGAACATGCGGCGTCACCGGCATGGGGAGTTTTATATTTCGAGCTTGGCGCAAACGGGTTGCTCGGGCACGTTGCGTCATACGCGCTGGAACACGCCGGCGTTGCAGGATCGCCTGCGAGGAAAGACGGGGTCCATCGACGGCGTGCGTACGCTGGCGGGTTACGTCCGGCGTCCGGACGGCAAAACGCTGGCGTTCGCATTGCTGATCAACGGGAACTCGCCGGGCGCGATTCGCGTGCGAGTCGCCAATGTGCTGGCCGAAGCCGGGATAGACACAAAGCCGTGATCGCCACCGGAGGGTGCCCCATCCCGTACCGAGTGCCTGTCTGGCAGGCACTCGGTCGGGGTGGGGGACCGATTCGAGGGAGCAAGGTCGGTGCAGATTCGAATCAGTCCCCCATCCCATTCGCCTGCCCTCCGGGCTGGCGAAACGGGATGGGGCACCCCAGCGCGATTCGTTGCGTGGTCTTGAGATCGTTTATGAGCCGCCGGCCGTCCTATCCTGATTATTGATGTAGAATCCACCAGAAGTTCCGGCAACTACGGTGGAGGTTAAGATTATTGTCGTAGATACCGACAAACTGCTCGATCCGGCACTTGCACCGATACGCGAAAAGGTTCTCGCCGGGCAACGTCTGACGCACGCCGACGGGCTGACGCTGTATCGTACACGCGACATTTTCACGCTCGGCCGGCTCGCCAACCTTGTCCGTGAGCGCAAGCACGGCCGCCGAGTCTACTACAACATCAATCGCCACATTAATTACACGAACTATTGCGTGCTGCGTTGCAAGTTCTGCTCGTTCTGCCAGCCGTATCCGAAGCACGGCGAGCAGGTCGCGGGCGGGTACGAGTTGAGCGTGGAGCAGATCGTGGAGACCGCCGCCGAAGCCGCCGACGGCGGGGCGACGGAAGTTCACATCGTCGGCGGGCTGCACCCGAAGCTACCGTTTTCATATTACACGAACATGTGCGCGGCGATCCGGCAACGCTGCCCAAACCTGCACATCAAGGCGTTCACCGCGATTGAGATCGTACACTTCACACGGATCGCCAAGCCGCGCATGGATATAGAAAATGTGTTGATAGCGCTGCGCGACGCGGGTCTGGACAGCCTGCCCGGCGGAGGGGCCGAGATCTTCGATGACCGCGTCCATGACGAGGCTTTTCAATCGAAGGTCGGCGAAGAACACTGGTTCGACGTTCACCGCACCGCCCACGACCTCGGCATCCCCACCAACGCCACCATGCTTTACGGCCACGTCGAGAGCGTTGAAGAACGTCTTAACCACTTGATCAAACTCCGCGAACACCAGGACATCTCGCTGGCAAATGTAGCGTCCGGTCTCCGAGCCGGACGTAGCCGTGGAGAGAGAGACGAAGGGAAGGGACCAAGGGATCAAGGTGCCAAGGAACCGAGCGGCAATCAATCCCCAATCCCCAATCCCCAATCCCCAATTAGCAGGGCCGCATTCAACTGCTGCGTCCCACTATCATTCATTCCCGAGGGCAGCGCGCTGTCCGATTTGCCCGGCCCGACCGGTCTCGACGACCTGCGGACACTCGCGATCTCGCGGCTGATGCTCGACAACTTTCCACACGTCAAGGCGTTCTGGATCATGCAGTCACCCAAGCTGGCACAAATTGCGCTTAACTGGGGCGTCGCGGATTTCGACGGGACGGTGGTCTGGTATGACATCACCAGGCGGGAAGGGTGTGGAACGAATCGGCAGGAGCTGACGGTGAACCAGATTCAACGCCTGATTCGTGAAGCGGGCTGCATTCCGGTTGAACGCGATTCACTCTATCAACCCGTGCAACGCGATGCCGACGGACGGTTGATCACGGCGGGATCGCGCAGTCTATAGCCGGAGGCGAGCGGTGGATCGGCGGGTGAACCCAATATACCGAGAATCCCGAATAGTGCTCCAATCTGGAACAACCTAAAATTGTAAAGCGATTTAGCCCGGGGGTGAGTCCGATTGGGCGACCTCCGCAGCACTGCCCGCACGCGGCATCCCCCCTCCTTGTCGCGGGGCGCGGAGGTCGCCTTTATTTGGTAGGGCAGGCTGCGGTCTGTAGAGCCAACTTGCTATTCAAATGGGGCGTCGCCAACTGGGAGCATCTCGCACACAAGAATGCGAGGCCTGCCTTTCCATGCTGTCGAGGGTGGCAGGCCTCGCCAACCTCGCCGCCGCGTCCTTCCCACCAACCCAAGCGATTTCCGCCGCGTGACAACTCCGCCAGACACGGCCTGCCCTACCAAGCTGCCTTTCCGCTGTTCCTTTCCAAAATACCTACAATCCCCAATAGACCTCAATCCGACATTGATTCATCATAATGTTACCCCCCCCTCCTGGAACGCCCGGGGCGTCGGAAGAAAGCTCCCACGCTAGCCCCGGGCGTTTCTTATGCGCGCTGCCGCGCACAAAGATCGATGCACTACTGCGTAACGGGCGTTTCCACGTTCAATGTGCGCACGAGGAAGGCCCATTTGTCGGCGATTTCCTCGATGATCTTGGCCGTCGGTTTGCCGGCGCCGTGCCCGGCGCGCGTCTCGACGCGGATCAGCACCGGGTTGTTGCCGACGTGGGCGGCCTGCAAGGCGGCGGTGAACTTGAAGCTGTGACACGGCACCACGCGGTCATCGTGGTCCGCCGTCGTGATCAGCGTTGCCGGATAGCTCGTCCCCGGCTTGAGGTTGTGCAGGGGGCTGTAGGCGTACAGCACCTTGAACATCTCGGGGTCGTCCGGGCTGCCGTAGTCGGAGGTCCAGGCCCAGCCGATCGTGTATTTGTGGAAGCGGAGCATGTCCATCACGCTGACGTCGGGCAGGCAAGCCCCGAACAGCTCGGGTCGCTGGGTCATGCAGGCCCCGACCAGCGTCCCGCCGTTGCTGGCGCCGCCGATCGCGAGCTTGTCGGGTCGGGTGTACTTGTTGTCGATGAGCCACTCGGCGGCGGCGATGAAATCGTCGAAACAGTTCTGCTTGTTCTTGAGTCGGCCGGCCTCGTGCCACTCCTTGCCGTACTCCCCGCCGCCGCGGATGTTGGCCATCGCGAAGATGCCGCCCATCTCCATCCAAACCAGTCGGCTGATCGAGAAGTACGGGGTGAGCGAGGCGTTGAAGCCGCCGTAGCCGTAGAGGTAGGTCGGATTGTCGCCGTCGAGCTTGAGGCCTTTTCTATGGGTGATAAACATCGGCACGCGGGTGCCGTCCTTGCTGTGGTAGAAGACCTGCTTGCTGACGTATTCGTCGGGGTTGAAGTCGACGTTGGGGCGTTTGAAGACGGAGCTTTCGCCGGTGGTCATGTCGTAGCGGTAGATCGTGGTGGGATACGAGAAGCTGGTGAAGAGGTAAAATGTTTCGGTATCGGCACGTTTGCCGCCGAAGCCGCCGGCGCTGCCCAGGCAGGGCAGCTTGACATCGCGTACGAACTTGCCGCTCAGATCGAACATCTTGATTTGCGTATGGGCGTCCTTGAGGTAGGTCGCGACGAACGTGTCGTTGACGGCGTTGACGCCCCGAAGCGTTTCCGCGGCCTGTGGGATGATCTCCTTCCAGTTTTCGCGCTCGGGGTTGCGAATGTCGATGGCGATCACGCGGCCACGCGGTGCGTCGAGATCGGTGTTGAACCAGAAGACCGGCCCGTCGTTGTCGATCAGGCTGTACTGGGCGTCGAAGTCGTCGAGCAGCTTGACGACCTTACCGTCGTCCGCCTTGAGATCCTTGTAGTAGACCCGGTTCTTTCGCTCGGTGCCCTCGCCGATGGAAATGACCAGGTAGCGGCCGTCGTCGGTCACGTCGCCGTTAAAGCTCCACTCCTTATGATAGGGACGGTGATAGACCAGCTCGTCCTGCGACTGCGGCGTGTCGAGGCGGTGGTAATACAATTTCTGGTAGTAGTTGGCTTCCTGAAGCTTCTCGCCCTTTGGCTCGTCGTATCGGCTGTAGAAGAAGCCTTTGCCGTCCTTGGTCCAAGCGGTCCTGGAGAACTTGATCCACTTGATGTGGTCGGGTAGGTCCTTGCCGGTGTCGACGTCGCGAACACGGTATTCGACCCAGTCTGAGCCGGCGTCCGACAGGCCGTAGGCCATCAGCTTGCCGTCATCGCTGATGGAGGCGCCGGCCAAGGCGATCGTGCCGTCTTTGGAAAGCTTGTTCGGGTTGAGCAGGATGCGTGGCTCGCCGTCGAGCGAATCGGTGACGTAGAGCACGTACTGGTTCTGCAAGCCGTCATTTTTCATGAAGAAGTAGCGATCGCCGTGTTTGCGGGGCATGCCGTACTTTTCATAGTTCCACAACTTGGTCAGGCGTTTATTGATTGCATCGCGCTCGGGGATTTCCTTGAGATAGCCGAAGGTGATCTCATTTTCCGCCTCAATCCACGCCTTGATGTCCGGCGAGTCGAGGTCTTCCATCCAGCGGTACGGATCGGCGACTTTTACGCCGTGCAGTTCTTCGACCATGTCGACCGTCTTGGTCTTGGGGTAGACCAGCGGTCGGTCGGTGCTGTGTGATGATTGAGCTTGCACGGTCGCGACACAGGCGACGAGCGCGACCAGCGCTGCGACAATGGCTGTACGTTTGAGCAGGTTCACATCGATCTCCTCATTACGGATGTTTCGTGATGCGGGCTCTGACGGTTGGCGTCAGATGCCCGGGAGGACTCGCCAAGCGGCATTATCGCGGAAAAACCGTCAATATTCGAGCGTGGGATTCAAATTGGCGTGTGCCGTCGGATTTGCGGCTGACCGGAGTTTTTTGGTTCTACCGGGATTTCCGGTGACCGCCGAGACGATTTGAACCGCCAAGACTCCAAGGCACCAAGGGTTTTTAGGTTGCGCCACGCGTTCGAGGTTGGTCAACAAACCGCTGCAACGGTGAACCGGTGTTCGAGAGAAACAGCCGACTCGCCGCAATGCGGATGGGTTTCCTCACACGATTGCTTTGCCTTTCTTGGCGACTTGGCGTCTTGGCGGTTCAAGTTCCCCGGAAATGCCTGATGAGCCGTTTTTTTCTCGGTTTTGGAGGCTGAAAAAGGTTAAATTGGTGAATAGGCACGACAGTCGGTTCGTCAAAACAAGGGGAACAGGCTGAGAGGGAGATAGCCATGAAGAAGCTGCTCGCCACACTACTGACGGGGGCTGCTCTGCTCGTGCACGCCGGGTGTTTTGAAATCGTCGTGGAGGACGGGTCTGGCGGCGGGTTGTACGACCCGCTCGGGACGTGGTTCGTGTCCGACTATGACTCGGATTATTACGAGGACGAGTGGGTCGAGGAAACCTGGGTCGAGGAGTGGTACTGGTTCGAGGACGACGGCTGGTACTGCGATGAGTACTACGACGATTTGTATTACGAGGAGGACGACGACTGGTATTACGACGAGTGGTACGACGAGTGGTACTACGAGGACGACTGGGACGACGACTGGGATGACGATTGGGACGACGACTGGTACTTCTGGTTTTAGCAGTCCGCCACAAAAATCATGTAGCGTCGGGTCTCCGTGCCCGACGCGGGATGAAAACGGTGTTCCACGGCCGACACGGGGGGCGGCCGCTACGTGAGGGTGAGCGTCATTTGCGCGGGTACGCTGTCATTCCGAGCTTTTCACCGGCGCTGCCGGCCACGGGTGAAAGAAACTACTCTTAGAAAGTACGCGTTAAGTCTTCTGATAGTCCCGGAGGGACGAAAGATAGTAGCCCAGGGCGTGAGCCCTGGGGTAAGGGAGCGTATTGTGCCGAAAGCCCCGGAGGGGCGGCAGAGACGCGGCGCGTGTCGGGAACTCTCTGTCGCCCCTCCGGGGCTC
>JAUWNI010000214.1 GCA_030612705.1 Phycisphaerae bacterium
CCCCCGTGTCGGCCGACCCAGTGAGTGGCTGTTTTCTCTTACTCTACGGCCGACACGGGGGTCGGCCGCTACAGTCCATGGGCGCCGCCGACTTTTGCGGCGGACTGCTACCTATGTCCGTTGTCGGCGGAGTGGTTACCAGGTTCGCGAGTTGGCCGTGATAGCCACCGGATCCTTGGCGAAGTGCCGGGCGGTTTCCAGAGTGATCCTGCCCAGGCGGACCAGACGCCGGAGATCGTCGTCGAGCGTGAACATGCCGTCCTTTTTTCCGGTCTGGATGGCGGACTCGATGGATTCGATCTTGCCGGCGCGGATGGCGGCTTGTACCTGGCTGTTGACGTGGAGGACCTCGAGGGCCAAGACCCGCTTCTCCCCTTCCATCGCGGACGGCAACAAGTGCTGGGTCACGACCGAGCGCAGGCTCATGGCGAGCTGCTTACGTACGTCATCATGTGATTCATAGGGAAACAGATCGACGAGACGGGTCAACGCTCCTTTCGCGTCGCGGGTGTGGGTGGTGGTGAAGATCAGGTGGCCGGTTTCCGCGGCGCTAATCGCCATCTGGGCGGTGTCGCGATCGCGGATCTCGCCGACCAGGACGACGTCGGGGTCCTGGCGAAGCCCGTACTTGAGGCCGTCGGCGAAGGAATCGACGTCTCGGCCGACTTCGCGTTGGGTAACGATGCCGCCGACGCCGGGCTGGTGGATATACTCGATCGGCTCCTCGACGGTGAGCACGTGGTGATTGCCGGTTGTGCGAAGGAAGTTGATCAAGGACGCGAGCGATGCCGATTTGCCGGAGCCCGTGACACCCGTCAGAACGACCAGCCCGTTGCTGAATGAGACGAGCTTTTGGGCCAAGCCTTCGGGAAAGCCAAGCCATTCGAACGAGGGTATCTCGTGCGGGATGTGGCGCAGGCAGGCGCACCAGTGTCCCTGCGCGAGATAAACGTTTGCGCGGAAGCGGCACGGCGTGTCGTTGTGGATGATTGACACGGAGCTGTCGGTGTTGCACCTCTGTTGCGTTGCCGCTTCGAGCCGCTCCGGCAATAGCGTTTTCATTATCTCTTCGAGCTGTTCAGGTTCGAGGGGTTCGTCGCCGATCCTTTCGAGCTTGCCGTGGATGCGGAAGGTAGGGGGATAGCCCGGCACGAGATGAACGTCCGAGGCCTCGCGTTGGGCTGCCTGGTGGAGCAATTCCATCAACACCGCGGTCACTCCATCGTCCCGCTTTTGCTCGCCGTTCCGACGAGTAGCAGCGATATCATCGACGGATATTGTAACGGCGCTTTCGCTGTCGAGGTTGGTTCGGTGCACGAAGTTCTCCCATGTAACGGCCCCGCGGCAATAACCGGGCAGTCACAGTATTTACAGCCGGCGAATCCGTCGGATGCAGAGATATGAGCAAATCAGGGTGGATCGCGGCGATTATCGGAGATGACCGTCGAACCCGTATGGGGTGTATGGGACGTTGGGGATTCGGCGAAAGTTTTCTTGGCCGGCTGGGGAAACATTTTCCATTTTTTACATAGTGTGCGCCGTTGCGCGGCCCGCGAAAGGTGCCGCGTAAGTCGCGCGTAACTCGTTTGTGTGTAGGGCTTGCGCGCCGTCGGGCTCGATAATGGCGGCGGCGGCGACCGGTGAGGTGTACGCCAACGGAGACTGGAAAATGAGCATACGACTGATACATCTGACAACATGTGCGACAACATTCGCGGTCCTGGCGGGAGCGACAACAACAGCCTGGGCCGACTTCACGCCGCTGCACTCACCGCCGGGCAGCGAGGCGGACCATATGTCCATCTTTGAGGCGTTTTATTCGCCGGGGACGGCTTGGTACGCATCGGGTGCGCGGACGGACGCCGACGGCAACGCGGTTGACCTGACCAACGGCTCGCTGGTTGCGACTCGAGTGGATGACTTCGGATTCGGCGGCGTGCTCGACGCTCAGTCGCCGTTCTTCGGCGAAGTCGATGATCAGACATGGACCGGTGCCGTGCTGACGTTTACGGCCGTCGCCCGCTACGCCGGCTATACGCAGGAATTCGGCTACGACCTGGACGACGACGGGCTGGGATATCTCAAGCTGTTGGACGTCCATGGTAGTCGGATGAATGTCTCCGGGTCGGCAACGCTGGAATTGAATCCCGGGGATTCGCTCGCCTGGATGCGCGATGGCAATCACGGCGGGCGTTTTTCCTCTCGCGTCGCGGATAACCCCGACGCTCTCGATCACATGGTCTCCTATTACGTGTCCGGGATGAACGACGACCTGGCTCGCTGGATGCTGTTCTGGGAAGACCTGCCCGGCGGCGGCGACAAAGATTACAACGATCTGGCGGTTGAAATAACCGCTCCCATACCCGAGCCGGGCACCGGAGCAACGATCCTGTTGACAAGCGGGGTGTATATCCTGCTGCGCCGCCGCTTATCGTGAGCCGCGGCAAGGAAGTCCGCCGCAAAAGTCATGTAGCGTCCAGGTCCCGTACCGGACATCGTAGCATGTAGCGGGCCCCCCCCCGGGCGGGCCGGGTGTCCCGGCGGACCACGCCGCCCGCGGGCGGGCGGCCCGCGGGGGG
>JAUWNI010000019.1 GCA_030612705.1 Phycisphaerae bacterium
AGCGACGAACACGCATCCGTGCCGGGAACCGCGAGCAGGGTGACATTGCAGAGCGACCCCCGGAAAACGCGGAGACTCCTCCTACCACGCCGCCGCAAACGGCGACACCGCCCACGGGCTGTAGCGGCCGACCCCCGTGGCGGCCGTCGAGTGCGGGAAAACAGCCGCTCACGGGATCGGCCGACTCGTGGGGCGGCCGCTACATGACTTTTGCGACGGACTGCTAAAAATGTAGACCACCCGATCACCCCGCCGCCTAACCAGTAAGCGGCGGGGTGCTTTGGCTTTACTCATGATCGCGCGCGCGGCTCGTCTCGCCGCGCGGGATCATCTCTACGGTTTCCGCGATTGCCGCGGAGTTTGCTTTTTTTGCACTTCTTGAATCAACCCGCGGGCCCGCAGCTTCGCCACGTTAAACCCGCGCGAGCGGGCGTAGTCGGGCGTCAGTCGGATACCTATCTCGCTCTCGATGATGTGCCGCTGGCCGTGGTGCATGATCTCGAAGCGGGTCTGCGTCGGTATCAACTCGCTGCCGACCTCGGTAATCGTGAACTGCACTGCATCGAGCTCGTTGTCGACATTCTCGGACAGCTCGTCATGATCGGAGACAAAGCCCTCCGGAGGCGTGACGTTGACGGTCACGTCCCACTCGCCCTCGGAGTCGAACACGAACGGGTATTGCTGCTCCTCGCCGTCCCACAGAACCTCCTCCGGCTCGACGACGATTAACTCGGAACCGGCCAGCCGGTGCCATCTGCCACACAGCCGCCGACCACACCCCAAACGGATCATGATCAGACGTTCGGTCTCCATCTCGCCGCATTCCAAACCGCAGGTGAAGCGGCCCAGGTACATATCCAGTTCGCCGTCGCCGTCCGCGTCGAAGTTGCTGGCGACGACATAATCGCCCGGCGGAACGTTGAGATACGCTCGGCCGTTCTCGTCTGTCACGGCCGTTGCGACCGGCGAGCAGTTGTCGAAGATATCCGGCAGGGCCCACCGGAGGAACCACCAGTTGTTTTGGAGCTGTTCCCAGGCACAACTCCCCGGGAACTTCTCGAAAGCAACCACGGTGATGCCGACCAGCGGTTCGCGCGTGACCCACGGACGCGTGCCGAACCCGATGGTGAACTTGCGGGCGATCACCCGAATGTCAGCGCCATACTGCACCGTCACGTCGAGCTCCTCGGAGGCGCTGTTGCCACACGCGTCGGTCGCCGTGAAGGTGACCGTCGTGGTCTCACCCGCGACGAACGTCGCCGGCGCATCGTCGGCGATCACGACCTCCGCGTCGCAGTTGTCCGTCGCACTGGCAACCGGCAGCGCGGCCGCCTCGTCACCCGAGCAGTCCACATCGGTCACTACGATCGGCGTCGTGTCGATCGTCAACACCGGCGCGGTCGTGTCAACCACGCTGATCATCTGATCGACACTCGCGGCGTTGCCGCAGGCATCGGTCGCCGTCCAGGTGCGCGCGATGAGCAACTCGTGTTCGCACATACCCGGCGTCACGTTGTCGCTGAACGTCACGATCGGCGCGCCATCGCAGTTGTCCGCCGCCGTGGCCGAACCGGTCGCCACCGGGCTGCTGTCGGCGTCGCACTCGACCGTCACGTCTGGAGGCACGGTTAACACCGGCGCGATCGTGTCGACCACCGTGATGACCTGATCGCATGAGATACCCGAGCCATCGTCCGCCGTCCACGTGCGGGTGATGACCGATTCATTCGGACAGCTTCCCGCCGCCACGCTGTCGGCGTAGGTGACCGGAATGCTCTCGCCGGAGCAGCCGTCGATGGCCGTAGCGGCTCCCGTATTACTCGGATCGGTGGCTTCGCTACACTCGATCGTCACGTCCGCCGGGCAGGTGATCTCGGTCTCGCCCGAGCCGGCCTCGACGTGGGCGACGTAAACGCCGACGTTGTACGTTCCGAACACGACCAGGACGGCCACGTCATTGTTGTTGTTGATCGAACGGTAGTGTCCCGAGCGCGTCTCGAACCCGTCAAATATGCAGACCTCGGCACCTGAGCCAAACGTGTCGCCCAGGCCGTCCGGCGGAGCCGCCGCCACAGTGTCGCGGTCAAAGAGCCTCTCCAGCGTGCTGGTACACGCATCGTAGAAATACAAGCCGTGCAACGCGGTCGTCCCGTCCTCGGCGACGCCGTCCGCCGCGAGGGCCATGTGGCCTGAATCGTTGATCGCAGCGCTCTCGTAGTTGAAACCCGTGAAGACCGCGCCGGGCGGGTCCGGATCGCGGCCAGGCGGGATCATGCTGTTGTTGGTCACCAGCGCCAACGGAGTTCCTTCGACGTCCGCCGCGTAGATGCCCACGCCGTTCGGGGTGTCGTCCCACGAGTGGAAGCCCATCTGCCCGGACTCATTGATAGTAGCGATCGCGATGCTGGTGAAGTTCGCGCCCGATCGCCCCGGGACCTCGAAACCGCCGGCATTGTCAACAACGACGGCCTGGGTGCCGCCCACAAGCGTCCCCCGGAATAGCGCGTTTGGTACATCCGAGCTGCTGAATGAGTGGTGAAAGATGAAGTCATCCGCGTCGTTGATGTCATGGCCACCAAACAGGGAGTAGTATCCCCGCGGGACGTCGTCCGACAGGAGTGGTCCCACCTGTCCGCGAAGCGCGAGCGTGGTCGAAGCGGCTGACCCGTCCACGGGGATCGTGAAGAGGCCATCCAGGTACGTTGGCGCGTTACCGATGGCGCCTTGGAAGATCACGATTCCATTGTTGTTGATCGCGGGCAGGCTACTCTGCGCGAGCCCTCGGAACGGGACGCCCTCGCCTCCGGCGAGCACGGTATCGGTGGTGTCCGCCAGCCGCACCAACGAGCCGCCCGAAACCGACGCGCCATAGATGCCCTGGTCTTCGTATGTTTCGCCCGGCACCTGGAATCGCCCCATGAATACGATCTGGCTCTGGTCGTTGAACGAGGCCAGGACGCGCTCCTGCCAGGTACCACCGAATGCGAACCCGCGGTCGAACGTTTGGGGTGAGTTGGGATCGGTAACGCCGGGAACCTCATCAAAGATGTCCACGACCTTGACTATCGGACCGCCGGTCGTCGTGGTCGCAAAGAAGCCTGAGCCGACGCCCTCCGAACCTGAAAACGTGGCGTGGAACAACACGTCACCGTTGTTGTTGATCAATGGCGTCTTGAAATCGGCGAAGCATGTGCCCGCCGCCCGGCCGGGAACCGGAAAGTTCGGATCGCCGCTCGGGTTGGTAGTTGTGTCAACCAGAACGTGCAGCGGCTGGCCCGGCGTCTTCGCATACAACCCTTTAGCCACGTTGAGGTTGAAATTATATGGGTCGGAGCTAACGCCGCGAAAGATAATCTCTCCCAGATCGTTAATCGAGGGTCGGCTCAACACGCCGGGACCGTAAGTTTGAAACGCCAGCCCCTTGAAGACGACGTTCAGGCCTTCGCGCCCCGGCACCGAATCGCCGGTCCGCGCGATCTGCTCAAACGTCACCGTGGCCGCCGATGCCGACACCACGATGAGCCCGGTACTAAGAACTAACCACTTCAATGCGCGCATCTTTGATCCTCCTTTTGTGCATCCAATTGAGAAATGCAGCCCCTCAAAAGACTCAACCATGAGCAATCGCTGCCGCAGACGGGATTGTGTATGTTACCAAACCCGTGCGGCGAATTCACGCCAAAAATGGCAATTGAGAGCCTATTGGGTACGCGGCGGTTTCGGCGCCCTAACAGTCCGCCGCAAAAGTCGGCCAAGTCGGTATCTCCGTCACCATCGACATCCCCGGGGCAACCGATGCAGTCGGGCAGATGGAAGACGTATGCCGAGCCGGACTCAACGCCGTTGTCGTCGTCGAGGGGTGCCCCGATTACGGCATTGTCGGCAGAGACGGACACGGATATACAGAAGTAATCACCCTGTCCCTCGCGAAAAGTCCGTACTCGTTGCGAAGCAATGACTCACGTCGTTCGCTCTTTCCGTACCCAAGAGGTACTATCGACGCCGCGACCGTTGCGGATCGCTGTTATGTGCGGCCGTCCGCGGCCGCCCGACGGGAACGGTCGCCGCGCTGACAGGCTGAGGAATCGCCATGACAACGGAACGTTTCGCGGATCGCATCATCCGCCACCTGGCCCGCCAAGGCTATCAGCCGCAGAAGGTCCGCAGGCTCGCGCGGGCGATGGGCATCGCCGAGGAGGAATACGGCGACTTCCGCGGGGCGGTCAAGGCCTTGATGAAGACGGGGCGGATCGTGATGGGCTCAGCCAGCGCACTGACGCTGCCCGATCCGGCCCGGCGGGTGGTGGGCCGCTTTCGATCCAACCCGCGCGGCTTCGGCTTCGTCATTCCCGACACACCTAACTCGCATGGCGACCTGTTCGTCCCGCCCGGTCACTCGGGCGATGCAGTCACCGGCGATACGGTGGCTGCCGAGGTGCTAAAGCGTGGCAAGCGCGACGGCCGGCTGATGTACGAGGGCCGCATCGTCGAGATCATCGAGCGCGGCCAGAGCCGGTTCGTAGGCGAACTCTGCCGTGAGCTCAAGCGCTGGTTCGTTCGGCCGGACGGCAACATACTGCACGTGCCCATCTTTGTGGGCGACCCGGGAGCCAAACGTGCGCGGAGCGGCGACCAGGTCGTGGTTGAAATTGTCGAGTATCCGTCGCGCGGCCGCGACGCCCGCGGCGTGATCACCAAGGTGCTGGGTAAGCGCGGCGCTCCGGGCGTCGATGCGCAGAGCATCATCCACCAGTACCAGTTGCCGGACGAGTTTCCGGCCGCGGTTACTAAGGAAGCCGGGCGCGTTGTGGCGGCCTACGACCCTCAGGAGGCCGCCCACGGGCGCACGGACCTGCGCGATCTGATGGTGATCACCATCGATCCCGATGACGCCCGGGATTTCGACGATGCCATCTCGGTGACCGAGCTGGGCGACGGCCGGCTGGAACTGGGCGTGCACATCGCGGACGTGTCGTGCTTCGTGCCGCCGGGTGGGGCGCTGGACGAGGAAGCCCGCGAGCGGGCCAACAGTGTCTACTTCCCGCGGCTGGTCATTCCGATGCTTCCGGAGGTGCTGTCCAACGGAGTCTGCAGCCTGCAGGAGAAGCAGCCCCGCTTGACCAAGAGCGCGTTCATCACCTACGACGCCGGCGGGCAGCGCGGCGCGACGCGCTTCGCAAACACCGTGGTCCGATCGGCCAAGCGGCTGACGTACCGGCAGGCGACGCAAGTCCTCGCGGGCAAAGTGGGACGTTACTCGAAGAAGGTGGTCGTCCTGGTGCGACAGATGGAGTCGCTGGCCCGGACGATCCGGCAGCGCCGCTTGGCGGACGGCATGCTTGTGTTGGACCTGCCGGAGGTGGAGGTGGTGTTCGACGAGGAGGGGCGGGTGACGGGCGTCGAGCCGACGGACACGAGCTTCTCGCACACCATCATTGAGATGTTCATGGTCGAGGCCAACGAGGTGGTAGCCGAGTTACTGGCGGGTTTGAGCGTGCCCGCGCTGCGCCGGGTGCACCCACCGCCCGACGAGGCGGCGACCCAGCCGTTGAATCGGTTCCTGCGGGCCTTGGGACTGCCGCCGGTCGAGGGTATGAGTCGAAAGGCCCTGCAGCCGCTGCTGGACAGGGTGAAAGGTCGGCCGGAGTCATTTGCGGTCAATCTCGCGATCCTGCGGTCGCTCGAACGGGCGACGTACGAGCCTGCTTCAGTAGGCCATTTCGCCCTGGCAAGCGAGGACTACACGCACTTCACCTCGCCGATCCGCCGGTATCCCGATCTGACCATCCACCGGCTGTTGGAAGCCTACCTGCGGGGTGGGTTGAAGAGGAAGGGTCGGCGCCGGCCGGCGGTGCCCACGCTGGACGAGTGCCGAGAGCTTGGTGCGCATTGCAGCCGCAACGAGCGCCGGGCGGAGGCGGCCGAGCGTGAGCTGAAGCTGGTCCATGTCCTGCGCCTGCTCGAACAGGACGTTGGCGACGAATACGAAGGGATCGTCACGGGGGTGACCAACTTCGGCTTGTTCGTCCAGTTGCCCGAGTATCTGGTGGAGGGGCTGCTGCGTTTCAGTGACCTGCCCGACGACTGGTGGGAGGTCGATGGCGACGCTGGGTGCGTGACCGGCCAGCGGACAGGCCAACGGTTGAAAATCGGGGATCGGCTGCGAGTAACCATCGCCGCCATCGACGTCGCAGACCGGGAGCTGGACTTGGCCCTGGCCGAGGAGCCGGCGGGCTCGAAACCACGGGCCGCCCAGCGACCCCAGACCGGTGGGAAACGGCGGACCAGGCGCGTCAAGAAGACTGCGCCCGCGAAGCGGCGGCGGAAGAAGCGATAGCGTGTCGCGAGCGACTTCCAGCGGTGCAGGTCGGCGACTGTAGCTACCGAAAACTCGATCCGCCAGTCCGAGCGCGTGTGAGCGCTGGCAATCGAGGCGGTAGGGGGGTACTCGTGCGAAGGATCCTGTCAACGACCCCGCGCGGCGCGTTTGCGATCGCTCTCGTTCAGGCGACGCTTGCGCAGCCGGAAGGCCTCCGGCGTGACTTCCACCAGTTCGTCGTCTTCAATGAACTCCAATGCGATCTCGAGCGTGATTTCGCGCGGCGTCTTGAGCACCACCGTCTTGTCCGCGGCGGCGGCGCGGATGTTGGTCAACTTCTTCCCGCGACACACGTTCACGACAATGTCGCCGTCGCGGCAGTGCTCCCCCACGATCTGGCCCTCGTAGACCTGCTGGGTAGGCGAGACGAACATAACGCCGCGGTTGGAGAGGTTGTCGAGGGCGTAGGCCGTTACCTGGCCTGACTGACTGGCGATCAGCACGCCATTGGTGCGATGTGGGATGCTGCCGCGGAAGAACTCGTATTCGTAGAAGTTGTGGTGCATGACGATCGTGCCTTGCGTCGCCGTCATCAGGCGGTTGCGCAAACCGATCAGGCCGCGGGCGGGGATCGTGAACTCAATACGTGACTGGTCGTCGCGCGTCTCCATCTGGTTGCAGATCGCGCGGCGCGGGCCCATCAGTTCCATGACGGGGCCGACGTGCGCGGTCGGCACCTCGACCACGCATGTCTCGATCGGTTCAGTCTTCTTGCCATCCAGCTCGCGGAAAACCACCTTGGGCTTACCAACCGCCAATTCGTGTCCTTCGCGACGCATGTTCTCGATCAGCACCGAGAGGTGCAACACACCGCGGCCGGCAACGTGAAACTCCTCCGCCGTGGGGCCGGGTTCGACACGCAGCGCGACGTTGCGCTGCAATTCCTTTTCGAGCCGCTCACGCAGGTGACCGCTGGTCAGGTACTTTCCAGAGCGACCCGTGAAGGGCGAGTCGTTGACGCGGAAGGTCATGTGCAGCGTGGGCTCGTCTATGCGGACGATCGGCAGCGGCTTCGGATCATCCAGATCGGCGATCGTATTGCCGATGTCGACCGAGTCGAGCCCCACAACCGCGCAGATGTCGCCGGCCGCAACCTGCGTGACCTTCTTGCGGCCCAAGCCGTCAAAAACGTAGAGTTCGCCGATTTTCTCGACGGACCTGGTGCCGTCGAGATGGATGACCGTGACGTTGCGGGCGGCGCTGATCGTGCCGGCAAAGACACGACCGATCCCGATACGACCGACGTAATCGTTGTAGTCGATCGTCGTGATCAGCATCTGGAGCGGAGCCGCGGGGTCGACTTCCGGCGTCGGCACGTGTTCGAGAATCGTGTCGAACAGGGCGAAGATGTCGTCCGGATGCCGGGCGGGATCGAGCGAGGCGTAGCCCCGCGTCGCGGAAGAGTAGACCGTCGGGAATTCAAGCGCGTCGTCGTCGGCCCCCAACTCGATGAACAGGTCGAGGACTTCGTCGTGGACGTCCACGGGACGGGCGTCGGGACGATCCACCTTGTTGATCACCACGATCGGGCGCAGGCCGAACTCGAACGCCTTGCGCAGCACAAACGTCGTCTGCGGCATCGGGCCCTCGAACGCATCCACCAGCAGCAGGCAGCCGTCGGCCATCTTGAGGACACGTTCTACCTCGCCGCCAAAGTCGGAGTGCCCGGGCGTGTCGATCAGGTTGATCTTCACGCCGTGGTAGTCGATGGCGATGTTCTTGGAGAGGATCGTGATGCCCCGCTCGCGCTCGATGTCATTCGAGTCGAGGATCCGCTCGCCCTTAAGCTGCGCGCCGCGAAACTGGCCGCATTGCCGCAGCATCTGATCGACCAGCGTAGTCTTACCATGGTCAACGTGTGCAATGATGGCAACATTGCGAATGGCCTTGTTGATCACGTCATCCTCTTCCTGCGTAAACAGCAACAGCGAGCTGGCTTGCGACCGCCGTGCTCGCTCTCATGCGAGAGGTCTGGTTCCTCCAGACAGTGTACGCGTCCTTCCCACGATCGTCGCCCTGCCCGATCCCGGCGTTGGGCTTACAGGGTGATGATCGCTCGTCGCCGCTTCAGGCGGCCCACGTGTATCTGTGGTGCAGGCTGCCGACCTGCGGGATGGCGATCACCTTTCCTTCGGACGGCTGCTGGGCTCGCCTGTGACTAACGTCGGAGATGGTATCAGGGACAATGGTCTACCGTCGCCTCAGCGGTCCCGTCCGTCTCGCGGAGTGGGTCGACGCGCGACCGGGACGGCTCCACGGTTAACGTAACCTGTTGCACTGGCAAATGTTATGCGGCTGCGCGGGCAGGGAAAGAAACTGCGGCTTCTGTCCAATACACGGTCGTATACTGGACGACAGGCGATAAGACTTCTCACCCCCCGTGATGGCGCGCTGATTCTGCGTGGCACCGATCACTTGAAGGTCGGCCAGCATCGTCGGGTGTGGTGCCAACCGCGCCTAGCCCTCGCCTGTCGTTTGTCATTGGCTTGCGGCGTCACATCAGCCGCGATGATGATCTGCTCTTCATTAGCCACCGCCTGCGCATTGCCGCATTGGTCAAACCCCTTGTTCGAAACCTTCATGATCTTCGATTCGGGGTCTGTAAAATTCCGTTACGCCTTGGGCTCGGGAGTCGTGTCGACCGGCTTACGTTTCCGCGGTGTTTCGCCGGCTGCTCGACACGCCTCATCCTGGGCTTCGCGACGCGCTTCCTCGGCCCGGGCGGCCTCCAAAGCCTGTTGTTCCAGGGCCTTTCTCGCTTCCTCAATACGCTTCAAACGCGATTCCCGACGGGCCAACTCGTCCGGCAGTTCATCCCCCCGCTTGTCCCGACCGTGCAACGCGTCTTCCGCCTCATCGACCGACTTGGCCTGGGCCAGCAACGCGGCGATCTCCTTGCCCAAACGCTCCTCTTCCTTCTTCATGTATTCGTAGCTCATCGCCTGGTGTCGCGAGGCGTTCGCTTTGACCTTCGTGCCGTCCAGAGACACCAGCCCCACCTTGACCAGATCCGCCTCGGCACACAGCCTCAAAACCTCGATGAACAAGCCCTGCAACTCCGGCAAATGAAGCTTGCGGAAATCGCTGATGGTTCGGAAGTTCGGAACATCGCCGCCCACAATGACGCGATACGCCGCGTCCCGCTCGCAGCGCTTCTGAATCCGGCGAGACGAATACACCCCCACGCAATAACTGTACAGAAGCAACATCACCATCATCCGCGGGTGGAATGGCGGGCAACCGCGATCTTCCTTCTCGTACTTCCGCGTGATGGCCGAAAGGTCCAGGGTCCGGACCACATCCAGCATGAAATAGACCAGATCCCCATCCGGAAGCCAGTCTCGCGGCGACGGCGGCAGTAGATACGTCTGATCCGGATCCCACGCCCGACAGGTCTTGCTCATCCCTGAACCCTCGATAATCGAGTCCATCTTCCCTGACGACAACCACCATCATATCATGGCTGTCGAGCAGGATTACTCGGACGGACTCCTAGTGCTCCGGCACACGTAAATGTGCGGGTAGCGTCGGGTCTCCGTGCCCGACGCAGGCGGTCGTGAGGCGTCCGCGTGTGGACGTCGGCCGCGGGGGGCCGACGCTACAACCCGCAATTTTAGGCGTGGCGATGCACTAGGCTACGTCGGCCACGGGGAGGGGGGCAGACGCTCTTCCGCGTGCCGGGAAAATCTCACTAAATCAAGCTTTTCCAGCATAGCCCCTTGACGGTTGCAATAAGCTCGGTATCTTGACAGGTCTCGGCGCTTTTGTCGGGAAACAGTGAGGGTCTATAAGGCAAGGATGGGTACAGACGACTAATGGCTGGTGAACGAATTCGAATCAGGATGGAGGCTTACGATCACCGGGCGCTCGATGCGTCGGCCCAGGAAATCGTCGATCAGGCCAAACGCACCGCGGTAAAAGTCCGCGGACCGGTGCCGCTGCCCACACGCATCGAGCGTTACACCGTCCTGCGTTCGCCGCATATTGACAAGAAGTCCCGCGAGCAGTTCGAGATGCGCACCCACAAGCGGGTGATTGACATTTTCGAGCCCACGGCCCGCACCGTCGAAGCGCTTAATCGCCTCGTAGTACCGGCGGGTGTCTTCGTCAAAATCAAGGCCTGAGCGGTCTGGGGCCGCCAAAAGCCTTTTTTAGAATTGGTCGGACGAGAAGTCTCACGCTCGTCCCGCCATGGGAGTGCCGCGATATGATTCCGGCCATTTTAGGTAAAAAAGTCGGCATGACACAGATATTCAACCCGACGGGCAAGTGTGTCCCCGTAACGCTCGTCGAGGCTGGGCCGTGCGTGGTTCTGCAAATCAAGTCGACCGAAACGAAAGACAAGTACGACGCCGTCCAGCTCGGCTTCGATGATGCCAAGCCGCACCGCGCGACCATGCCCGAGATCGGCCGAGCCCGCAAGGCCAAGACCGCTCCCAAACGCTTCGTCCGCGAGATCCGCCTGCCCGAGGCTACCGACAAGGCCGTCGGCGACATGATTACCGTCGATATTTTCAAGGATGCCGACGTCAAATACGTCGACGTGGTCGGCATCAGCAAGGGCAAAGGCTTTCAGGGCCCGATGAAACGCTGGGGCTTCGGCGGTCAGCCCGCCTCGCACGGCGTCGAACGCAAGCACCGCGCACCCGGCAGCATCAACGGCCACGCCACCTACCTCGGCGGCGGTCGCATCAAGAAGGGCAAGAAGATGGGCGGTCAGACCGGCAACAAACGCATCACCGCCCGCTGCCAGAGCCTGGTCGAGGTGGACACCGAAAATAATATTCTTTTAATCGAGGGCAGTGTTCCGGGCCCGAACGGCGGCTACGTGATTGTTCGGAAATCCAAGACACGCTCATAGCAGAATTAAGCTTATGTTGAACGTACCGGTATACAACGAGTCTGGAAAGCAGATCGGCGACGAGCAGATCGACGAAGCCCTGCTGGGCGGCGTGCTTAACCACGCCTTGCTCAAGCAAGCCATCGTCATGTACCACGCCAATCGCCGACAGGGAAACGTCGCGCAGAAGACCCGTGCCGAAGTCGTCGGGTCGTCCCGCAAGATTTTCCGGCAAAAGGGAACCGGCCGCGCACGTATGGGCAACGTCCGCACACCAGTACGTCGCGGTGGTGGGCGTGCTTTTCCGCGTAAGCAGCGTGACTATCGGCAGGACATGCCCAGGAAAATGCGGCGCATGGCCCGCCAACAGGCCGTCCTGGCCAAAATCCAGAGTTCCGAAGCCCTGATTGTGGATGGGGTGAAGTTCGACGAGCCGAAGACCAAACGCTTCGCCGCCCTGCTGGGCGCCTTGCAGGCCGATCGCGGGTGCGTTTTCGCGACCAACGGCGTCGACGCAAACCTGCTCAAAAGCGGGCGCAATCTGCAACGGGCCAACATCGTCAACGTCGCCGACCTGAACGCTTTTGATATTCTCGCGCGGCGACGACTGGTCTTTACCAGGGATGCTTTCGAGACTTTCCGGCAGGCGGCCGCCGCGGCTGGAAAGGCGGGTGAGTAGCCATGGATCTATATCATATTGTTGTCCGGCCGCTGATCACCGAGAAAAGCACCCACCAGGCCACGCGTCATACCGCCACTCGCGGCGGAGCCTACAGCTTCGAAGTGCATCCCGACGCCAACAAGACGCAGATCAAGGACGCCGTTCAGAAACTCTACGGCGTCCGTGTTATGTCGGTCCGCACGTCGAACAAGCAGGGCAAGCGGCGGCGGGTCCGCTGGCGCTGGGGCCGTACGCGGCAAACGAAAAAGGCCGTCGTGGTCGTCGATCACAACAGCCACATCGACCTATTCTGACCGCGCGCAGGATGAAGGTGGAAGCCAAAAGGTAGTCACATGGGCATAAGAATATACAAACCAACCTCTCCCGGTCGGCGAAACTCCAGCGTAAACGACTACGCCGAGATTACGCACCGCTACAAGAACCGGCCCGAGAAGTCCCTGACCGAACCGCTCAAGAAGACCGGCGGCCGCAACCACCACGGCAAGATCACCTCCTGGCAGCGCGGCGGTGGAAACAAGCGACGTTATCGCATCATCGACTTCAAGCGCCTCACCGACGACAAGCCGGCCAACGTGGTCGAGATTCAATACGACCCCAACCGCTCCTGCCACATTGCCCTGATCGAGTACGAGCCGGGTCGGCGGGCATATATTCTCGCCCCGCGCGGGCTGAAGGCCGGCGACACGGTCGAGAGCGGCGAGAAGGTCGAGCCCAAGGTCGGCAATGCCATGCCGCTGTCAGGCATTCCGACCGGCATGAGCATTCACAACGTAGAAATGACCGCCGGCCAAGGCGGCAAGCTGGTCCGCTCGGCGGGCGGGGTGGCCACGCTCATGGCTCGCGAGGGCAACTGGGCCACCATCCGGCTACCCTCGGGCGAAATGCGACACGTGCGCGTCGAGTGCCGGGCCACCATCGGCCAGATTGGGAACCTAGACCATCAAAACGTGCGACTCGGCAAAGCCGGCCGCAATCGATATCTCGGCCGGCGCCCACACGTGCGTGGCACGGCGATGAACCCCGTGGCCCACCCACTGGGCGGAGGCGAGGGACGGAGCGGCGGCGGGCGCCACCCCTGTTCACCGTGGGGCAAGCCCGCCAAGGGCGGGCGTACCCGCAGCCCGCGGGCACGGTCAAACCGCCGAATCATCCGGCGACGCAAGAGCGTGCGGTACGGGCTGGTTAAGCTTCGGCGGAAGAAGTAGCCGGACGAGATGGCAGGAAGGACGATCGATGAGTCGTAGCCTGAAAAAAGGTCCGTACGTGGACGAGGTTCTGTTCGAGAAGGCGATCAAGGCCCGCGAAACCGGTTCCACCATGCCGATCAAGGTCTGGAACCGGTCCTGCACGATCGTGCCCGAGTTTGTCGGGCAGAATTTCGACGTTCACAACGGCAAGGTGTTTATGCGGGTTTACGTGACGGAAGACATGGTCGGGCACAAGCTGGGCGAGTTCGCCCCCACCCGCAACTTCCGCACGCATACCAGCCGTCAGGTAAGAAAATAGGGAGCCGCTCGATCATGGCGTGGATCGCCAAACATCGTTACGCACGTATCTCGGAGCGCAAGGTACGGCTCGTGGCCGACATGATCCGCGGTCGCGACTGCGACCAGGCCGTGGAACTGCTCAAATTCACGCATAAGCGCGCGGCTTCCATGATCAACCGCGTGCTGCACTCGGCGATGGCCAACGCCAACGAAAAGGAAGCGGCCATGAACAAGCTGTACGTCTCCGGCGCGCGGGTCGATCCCGGGCCGATCATCAAGCGTTTTCGTCCGAAGGATCGTGGCCGGGCTCATGCGATCCAGAAACGCACGAGCCACATAATCATCAGCGTCGACGAGAGAGGCTAAGCCGTGGGTCAAAAGTGCAATCCAATCGGTTTTCGGGTTGGGATCACCGACGGGTGGAAATCGCGCTGGTACGCGCCAAAGTCCGCCTTCGGAACGTTCCTGGTCGAGGATGAGAAAATCCGCCGCTTCATCGACAAAGAGCTGAACAAGAAGCCGCCCTTCGCGAGCGTCTCCAAGATCGAAATCGAGCGGACGCGTGACGAAGTCAAGGTAATCCTGCACACGGCCCGGCCCGGCATGGTCATCGGAGCCAAGGGGGCCGAGGTCGACAAGCTGCGCGAGCGGCTCGAAGACCTGATCGAACGCCGCGTCAACGTCTCGATCATTGAAATCAAGTACCCCGATCTCGACGCGAACCTGGTCGCCTCGAACATCGGCGAGCAATTGAAGAAACGCACCAGTTTCCGCCGCGTTATGAAAACGAAATGCGAAGCGGCAATGGGAGCCGGGGCCAAGGGCGTCAAGATTGTGTGTTCCGGCCGATTGGGCGGGGCCGAAATGGCCCGCACCGAAAAGCAGATGCTCGGGTCGATCCCCCTGCAAACGCTTCAGGCCAACGTGGACTACGCCGTCGTTCATGCCGTCACCAAGGTCGGCACGATCGGCGTAAAGGTTTGGATCTACAAGGGCATGTTCGGCGAAGAGGAGGCGGCCCGCGCGGAGGGCGCCGGCGCCGGCGACCGCTTCCGCCGACGTAGCCGTCGCTAATACAAGGAGAGCCCGATGGCAGCGAATATGCCCAAACGCGTCAAGTGGCGCAAGTGCCAGAAAGGCCGCATCCGCGGCAACGCATGTCGCGGGAATTCCGTGTCGTTCGGCGAGTACGGGCTGCAAACGGTGGATCCCGGGCGGATCACATCCCGGCACATCGAGGCCGGGCGGGTGGCGGCGACGCACTTTCTGCACCGCGAGGGCCGCGTTTATGTCCGTCTTTTTCCGCACAAGCCGATTTCGTCCAAACCGCTCGAAACCCGAATGGGCAAGGGTAAGGGCGAAACCGCCATCTGGGCCGCCCTGGTCAAGCCCGGCACGGTGATGTTCGAGATCGGGGGCGTGGCCGAGGAGGTCGCCAAGGAGGCCCTGCTCCGCATCGCCCACAAGATGCCCGTGAGGACGCGTTTTATAGCCCGGCGGCACGCCGTCTAGGACGTTAATAATGAAGCTCGAAGAAATCCGTTCCATGAAATCGAACGAGCTGCACGACGAGTTGGAACGACTCCGTCGGCATATGTTTAATCTGCGCGCCCAGGCCGTGACCGAAAAGCTCGAGGATCCCAACCAGATCACCAGAACCCGCAAGGACATTGCCCGCGTGCTCACCATTCTCAAACAGCGCGGCGAAGAGAATATCGAACAGACCCAAGCACACCTGACGGCGGAGGCCGCAAGGAACAGATAGTCGGCTCCCAAGCCGCGGATGAGGCTCAGTACTATGGCAGCGGAAGCACCAGGACAAGCAGTCGTTTCTCCGGCGAAGAAACGCAACAAACGCCCGACCCGGCTCGGCGTCGTCACGTCGGACAAACGCGACAAGACGATTACGGTGACGGTCTCGTATTTGGTCAAGCACCCGAAGTACGGCAAGTACATCCGCCGCCGAACCCTGCTTCACGCCCACGACGAGCAGAATGAGGCCGCCGCGGGCGACAAGGTCGAGATCGTGATGTGCCGCCCACTCAGCAAGACCAAGTGCTGGCGGCTGGTCCGGATCGTCGATCAGGCACCGCGGGGAGGTGCCGCTTGATCCAGTCGTACAGCTATCTCGACGTCGCCGACAACACCGGCGCCAAGAAGCTCCAGTGCATCCAGGTGCTCAAGGGCTCGTCGGCGCGCAGGCGCAAGAAGCGGCTGATCCACGGAGGCGTGGGTGACATCGCCGTCTGCTCCGTCAAGGTCGCCATGCCCGCCGCGGAAATCAAGAAAGGCGACAAGATCCGTTGCGTGATCGTCCGCACGAAATATCCCACTCGCCGCCCGGACGGGACATACGTCCGCTTCGACAGTAACGCGGCGGTGATCATCGACGAGGACGGAAACCCCAAGGGCACGCGCGTATTCGGGGCCGTGGCCCGCGAGTTGCGTGAGAAGAACTTCACCAAAATCATCTCGCTGGCCGAGGAGGTGTGGTAACGATGGCGGCACGCATCCGTAAAGACGACATCGTCGAAGTCATCTCCGGCGACAACAAGGGCGCCCAGGGTAAGGTTCTGAAGGTTTACACCGACAAGAACCGCGTGCTGATCGAAGGCGTCAACGTGGTCTACCGCCACGTCCGCCGCAGCCGGCAACACCCCCAGGGCGGCCGGATTCGGCGGGAAGCCCCGATCCACGTCTCGAACGTACAGCCGATCGATCCCAAGACCGGCAAGGGCACGCGAGTGCGGTTCAATGTTGAACGTAAGGCCGGCCGCGCCGTCTCGAAGCAGCGCGTCAGCCTCTCCGGGACCGTGCTAAGTGAAGTGACCCGCGGTAAGACGCAATCCGCGGGCGGGCGGGAGTAGCCGATGGCACGATTGCTAGAAAAATACAAGACCGAAATCGCCGACAAGCTCAGGCAGGAGTTGGGCCGCGACAACATTATGTCCATCCCGAGACTGCGGAAGATCGTCGTATCGACCGGCTTGGGCAAGGCGGTGCAGGAAGGCGTATCGAAGGCCGCCGAGACGCGGCGCTTCACCGAGGCCCAGGCGCATCTGACGACGATTACCGGACAGCGACCGGCAATCACCAAGGCCCGTAAGAGCGTCTCGAACTTCAAGGTTCGCAAAGGCTATGACGTCGGCCTGAAGGTCACGCTGCGCGGCAAGCAGATGTACGAGTTCCTCGATCGGCTCGTGGCGCTGGCGATCCCCCGCGTTCGCGACTTTCGCGGGCTGAACCCGTCCAGCTTTGACGGGCACGGCAACTACGGGCTGGGTCTGTCCGAATACGGGGTCTTCCCCGAAATCAACCCGGACAAAGTTACGTTTCAGCAGGGCATGAACATTACGATCTGTACGACGGCCGGCAACGACGCCGAAGCCCGGCAACTGTTGACGCATCTGGGCATGCCGTTCAGGACCTAGAGGATACGATGGCTCGACTGGCATTGAAACTCAAGGCGAAGCGCAAGCCGAAGTACTCCGCGCGGGGGTATACGCGCTGCGAAATCTGCGGGCGGCCCCGCGCCGTTTACCGGAAATTCCGTATTTGTCGGGTTTGCTTCCGGGAACTGGCCAACCACGGACTTATTCCGGGCGTGCGCAAGGCTAGCTGGTAAGGATGATGGTAGATGGCAACTTCTGATCCGATCGCTGACATGCTGACCCGCATCCGCAACGCCGTCCGCATCGGCCACAAGCGTCTGCACGCCAAGCGCAGCAAGGTCTGCCTCGGCATCGCGCGGGTTCTCAAGGAAGAAGGCTATATCACCGACTTCGACTCGATCGACGACACCAACCAGGGTGAGATTCGCATCGATCTGAAGTACGGCGAACGTGGTGAAATGGTGATCCAGAACCTCAAACGAGTAAGCCGACCAAGCTGCCGTGTTTATCGCGGCGCCGAGGATCTGCCGAGCGTGCTCGACGGTCTGGGCATCGTGATTGTCTCGACCAGCCGCGGGGTCTTGAGCGACCGGCAGTGCCGGGAACAGAATGTCGGCGGCGAGTTGTTGTGTACGGTATGGTGATTCGATGTCACGAATAGGAAAAAAACCGGTCCTGCTGCCCAGCGGCGTCAAGGTGAACATCGCCGGGCGCGGCGTCAAAGTTTCCGGCCCGAAGGGCGAGCTCAACTGGACCGCCCCGGACCCGATCGACGTCAAGCTCGACGACAACGACGTGGTCGTCACCCGGCCGGACGACCAGTCCCGCAACCGGGCCCTGCACGGGCTGACGCGCTCGCTGATCGCCAACATGGTCGAGGGTGTCAGCAAGGGTTACGAGATCAAGCTGGAAATCTACGGCACCGGTTACAACGCCAAGTTGCAGGGCAAGCAGCTTTGGCTGAACGTCGGCTTCATGGGTCGCGGGCACAACAATCCCGCCCAATTCATGATCGATATCCCCGCCGGAATCGAGATCGACATCAAAACGGAAAACGCCCGAGGCGACACCGATCCCGCCCGGTTCAGCGTCAAGGGCATCGATAAGCAAGCGGTCGGCCAGTTTGCCGCCGAACTGCGCAAGCTGCGCAAGCCGGAACCGTACAAGGGCAAGGGCATACGTTACGCCGGTGAGCAGATTCGCCGCAAGGCCGGCAAGGTCTTCGCCAGCGGCGGAGCATAGTCGTATCGGTAGCAAGGATAGACGGTATGAGAGTGGAATTGATCAAACGTGTTCGCCAGGCCAGACGCAAGAAACGTGTCCGCAAGATAGTCTCCGGCACGCCGGACACGCCGCGCCTGGCGGTCTCGCGCTCGCACCGCAACATTAGTGCTCAGATTATCGACGATCTGAGTGGGCGCACGCTCTTCGGGCTCTCCACGCGGGGCAAAGAGCTGCGTGGCGAGTTTCCTTACGCCGGGAACATCAAGGCGGCCGCGGCGCTCGGGAAGACCCTCGGCGAAAAAGCCGCGGCACTCGGTATCACGAAAGTCTGTTTTGATCGCGGAGGTTGCAAGTATCACGGCCGGGTGAAAGCCCTGGCCGACGCGGCCCGCGAAGCCGGCCTCAAGTTCTAACAGCGCAGGGCACCTTTTTATGGCATCAGTGGTAAAAACCAGACAACCCAGACAACCCGGACGAGCAAGAGCAAGAGTAAGAGAGGAACGCGACGAGCAGGGTTTCGAGGACGTACTCGTCAAGCTCTTCCGCTGTGCCACGGTCGTCAAGGGCGGCCGACGTTTCTCCTTCGGCGCCGTAGTCGTGGTCGGCGACCGCAAGGGCAAGGTCGGTTACGGCTACGGCAAGGCCAACGAGGTCCCTCCCGCCGTCGAGAAAGGTATCAAACAGGCCAAGCGGCGGCTGATGGACGTCCCTCTGCGCGGCACGACGATCCCCCATCGCGTCATCGGCCGCTACGGTGCCAGCCGTATTGCCTTGATCCCGGCCAGCGAAGGCACCGGCGTAATTGCCGGGGCCGCCGCCCGTTCAGTGCTCGAGTTGGCGGGCATCAAGGACGTGTTGACCAAATGTTACGGTTCCACCGCCGCCAAGAACCTTGTCAAGGCCACGATCGACGGCCTCAAGCAGCTCCGCACGCGCGCCCGGATCGAGGAACTTCGCGGGGTGAAGCTCGACCTCCCGCCCGAGCCGGAACCCGAGCCCGAACCGCTCAAGGCCCGCGTTGACGAACGGCCCGATGACAAAGCGGACGAGCCGAAGGGGCCGGTCGACGCCGGGGAGACAACCGAAACCACTGACACCGACGCCGACCAGACGGCGCCTCAGGATAAGTCTCATGATGCTGAGTGATATCACCGGGAAGGCCGGCGGGCATAAACGCCGAAAGCGTGTCGGTCGCGGCGAGAGCAGCGGTACCGGCAAGACGGCCGGCCGCGGGCACAAGGGCTGTCTGTCTCGCTCCGGGGGCGGCCCGCACCCGCTTTCAGAAGGCGGCCAGATGCCGATCTTCCGCCGCCTGCCCAAGCGCGGTTTCAGCAACTACAATTTCCGCACCGAGTTCGACATTGTTAATCTCGCGGAGCTTGAGCGCTGCTTTGCCGACGGCGACACCGTTGATCCGGACGTGCTCAAGAAGCTGCGTCTGATCCAGGGCCCCGTCCCGCGGGTCAAGATCCTCGCCAAGGGCAGCCTCGATAAGAAACTTACCGTCGAGGCCCACGCGTTCAGCGCCAAGGCCCGCCAGTTGATCGAAGGCGCCGGCGGAACCGCCCGGCTGATCAAGCTGCGCAACCCGGTCGCCCTGGCCCGCGCCAAGCGAAACTCGTCGAAATCCCGCCGGGCAGAGTCGAAACCGACCCGCCTGGAGAAGAAAAAGAGCGTAGCCAAGCAGGACTAACGACAGCGGCTAACGAGGTCTCGCACCTATGTTCCGTGCCTTTATCAACGTATTTCGCATCCCCGACCTGCGAAACAAGGTTCTCTTCACCTTGCTCATGCTCTCGGTCTACCGCGTCGGGTTTTACGTCCCGTTGCCCGGTGTCGACCAGGGCAGCCTGTCACGACACTGGCAGCAGCAATCCGGCACCGGCGGCGCTACCCAGCAGGCCGCCGAACTCTTCGCCATGTTCACCGGCGGCGACCTAGGCCAATCCACGCTATTCGGCCTCGGCATCATGCCGTACATTAGCTCGTCGATCATCTTCCAGATCCTGGTCACCGTGGTCCCGGCCCTCGAAAAGATCCAAAAGGAGGGTGAGAGCGGCCGACGAAAAATCATGGAGTACACCCGCTACGGCACCGTGGTGCTGTGCTTCGTCCAGGCCTTCTTCTGGATCGGCTATCTGACCCGCAACGGCCTCGTCATGCCCGACTTCGCCGGCGGCTACAGCTTCTGGGTCATGGGCATCACCGGCATGATGGCCGGTACGCTACTGCTGATGTGGCTCGGCGAGCAGATCGACGAATACGGGATCGGCAACGGTATCAGCCTGATCATCATGGCCGGAATCGTCGCCCGGCTGCCCAACGCGATCATCCAGGTCGTCCAGGGCTTGAATCTCAAGGGAGTAGTCGGTGGCGGAACAATGGGGCCGGAAAAGGTCCTGTTCCTGATCGTGTCATTCGTGGCGGTCGTCGCGGGGGCGATCCTGATCACGCAGGCTCAGCGGCGTATCCCCATCCAGCAGGCCAAGCAAACCCGCGGCCGACGTGTCGTCGGCGGCCAGCGGCACTACCTCCCGCTCAAGGTCAATCACGGCGGGGTCATGCCGATCATCTTCGCCAGTTCGTTCCTGCTTTTGCCGGGCTGGCTGTTCGGCATGGTGGCCAACGCCGGCATCTGGCCGCAGGTTCTGTGGATTTTCCTGGACGACGCGTTTCGGCCGGGAGCATTTGTCTACATCCTCAGCTATGTGGCGATGGTCTACGTGTTCGCGTATTTCTGGGTCTCGGTACAGTTTCAGCCCAAGGAATTGGCGAACAATCTCCGTGACATGGGTAGCTTCATACCAGGTTTGCGGCCGGGCAAACGTACGGCCGACTATCTCGAAAGCGTAATGGAACGTATCACCTACGTCGGCGCGGGCTTTTTGGCGCTGATCGCGGTGATCCCGTCCGTCATCGCCGTCCACATGGAGATTCCCTTCCAGGTTTCGGCCTTCCTCGGCGGCACGGGACTGCTGATTGTGGTCAGCGTCGCCCTCGATCTCATCCAGCGGCTCGAAGCAAACCTGATCATGCGTAATTACCAAGGCTTCCTCGGCACCGAAGGCGGCGGCGGCCGAATCAAGGGACGACAATAACCCATGCCATGTAAAAGACTTATCTTCCTCGGCCCTCCCGGCAGCGGTAAGGGCACCCAGGCCACCCGCATGAGCGATCGCTTCGGACTCGTCGCCATGTCCAGCGGCGATACGCTCCGTAACGAGATCAAGGCCGATAGCGAGGTCGGTAACAAGGCTAAACAATACGTCCAGGCCGGGACACTCGTCCCGGACGACGTCATCACCGGCGTGATGCTCTCCGCGATCGGTAAGTTGCCGCCGAATACCGGCTTCATCCTCGACGGCTTCCCGCGGACGGTCCCGCAGGCCGAGTCGCTCGCGGTGGGTCTCGAAGACGCCAATATGACAATCGACGCCGCCATTGACTTCCAGATAGGCGACGACCTGATCGTTGAAAGAATTGTCAGCCGCCGTGTTTGCAGTAATTGCGGCGCTACGTATAATGTTCGGTTCTTCCCGCCACACAAGGATGGTGTTTGCGACAAATGCGGCGGGGAGGTGATACAACGGGTGGATGATCGCGAAGACGTGATCAAGACTCGTTTGGAAACGTATCGCTTACAGACTGCTCCGTTGATCGAGTTCTACTCGCGGCGGGGATTGCTGTGTACCGTCGATGCCTCACCCGAGGCTGAAGCGGTTGCGGAGCAGGTAGTCGGGAAGATCGAGGCGCTCGGCTGAGAGGAATGGGTTCATCAGCCTCGAAAATCGTAATCAAGTCGCCGCGCGAAGTCGAACTGATGCGTGCCGCGGGGCGGCTGGTTTACGAGGTACTGTGCGCGATTGAAGCGCGTGTTCGCCCGGGTGTGACCACGGCTGAGCTCGATGAAATCGCGGAGCAAATGATCCGCGATACCGGCGCGGTCGCACTGTTTAAGGGTGTCGAGAACCCGCAGGCACGGTTTCCCTTCCCCGCGAGTATCTGCTCGTCGGTGAACGAGGAGGTCGTACACGGGATTCCAAGCGACCAGCGGCTCGTCGAGGGTGACATCGTCAGCATCGACTGTGGCGTGCGGCTCAACGGGTACTGTGGTGATGCCGCCCGCACGATCGCGGTCGGCCGAGTAGACCGTAATGCTCTTGCTTTGATGGACACCACGCGGGAGGCGTTGGAAATCGCGATCCGCGAGATCCGACCGCACATTCGCTGGAGCAAGATTGCCCGGCAGATGCAGAAGTACATAGAAAGCCGCGGTTTCGGCGTCGTCCGGGAATTTGTCGGACATGGGATCGGCCGCGAGATGCACGAGGAGCCGAAGATCCCGAACTATGTTGAGCGTTCGAAACCCGAAGCCGACTTTGAACTCGTACCCGGCATGACACTCGCCATCGAGCCGATGGTGACGGCGGGCAAGCCGGGGGTTAAGTTTCGTGACGCCGACGGCTGGTCGGTGATCACCAAGGACCGCTCGCTGGCGGCTCATTTTGAGCACGATGTGGCGGTGACGGAAACGGGCGCCACGGTCCTGTCGGACGGGAGTTGATTTGGCGTCCCGTGGCAATGAGGTAGCAGCCATGAAAGTTCGCAGCAGCGTCAAGCGTATTTGTGAGAATTGTAAGATTGTGAAGCGCAAGGGCGTGGTCCGGGTGATCTGCACCAACCCGCGTCACAAGCAGCGTCAGGGCTAACGCCAGAGAGGTTGGGCAAATGCCACGTATCGCCGGTGTGGATGTTCCGAACGAGAAGCGGATTGACATCGCGCTGACGCGCATTTACGGGATCGGGTTGTTTCGATCACGGGAAATCCTCGCGAGTACCAGGATCGAACCGAACCTTCGGGCCAACAAGTTGACCGAGGACGAAGTCAGCCGCATCGCCGGCATCATCGAGTCCGATTACGTCGTGGAGGGGCAGTTGCGTCGGCAGCTTCAGCAGAACATTGCCCGGCTGCGTGACATCCGCTGCTATCGCGGTCTGCGGCACATTCGCGGCCTGCCGGTTCGCGGGCAGCGCACGCGAACCAACGCCCGCACCCGCAAAGGTCCCAAGAAGACCGTGGCGGGTAAGAAGAGTGTCAAGGAAATGCGTTAATCGTTAAGGAGCGGTTGTTTTGGCCAAATCCGGAAAACGTCGCATCAAGCGCAACGTTGTCAAAGCGGTGGCGCACATCAAGGCGACGTTTAACAACACGATCATCACCATCACGGACGTCAACGGGGATACGCTCTGCTGGGCGTCGGCCGGTTCGGTCTCGCTCGGCGGGGGTGAAAAGAAGTTCACCGGAGCCCGCAAGAGCACGCCCTTTGCCTCGCAACGCGCCGCCCAGTACTGTGCCAACATGGCGCGTAAGCACGGCGTTCTCGAAATTGAGGTCAGGGTCAAGGGCCCCGGCGCCGGACGCGAGTCCGCCATCACGGCCCTTCAGGCCGCCGGCCTTCGGATTCAATCCATCGAAGATGTCACGCCTATTCCGCACAATGGCTGTCGCCCGCGGAAGAAGCGGAGGGTCTAGTTCATGGCGAGACTTACCGGTCCGACAACACGGCTTTCCCGGCGCGAAGGTATCAACCTGATGTTGAAACCCGTTCGCGACCAGACCGGGAAAAACCCGCTCGAACGCGACTATAAAAATTACCCGCCCGGCATGCACATTTGGCGGCGCAGCCGTCACACCGCTTACGCCATCCGCTTGCGCGAAAAGCAGAAGGTCAAGCGGCATTACGGGATCCTCGAACGCCAATTCCGCCGCTATTTCGGAATAGCAGAGCGATCTCGCGAGAACACCGGCGTGAGTTTACTGCGTTTGCTGGAACGGCGTCTGGACAACGTCGTTTACAAGACCCGTTTCATCGCCGGCCGCCGCGGCGCGCGCCAAGCGATCGTACACGGGCACGTTTACGTCAACGACAAGAAGGTTGATCGGCCGGGTTGTCTGGTCGAAGTTGGTGACAAGATTTCCGTCAACCCCCGCGAGAAGTCCCAGAAATATTCCCGGGCCCAGATGCAGTTGCTCGAAGGCGTCCCGGTGCCGCCCGAGCAAACCTGGTTGCAGGTGAACCCCGATAAACTGGAAGCAACCGTCGCCGCGCTACCCGGACGCGATGACGTACTTATCCCGGTGGAAGAGCAACTAATTGTCGAGTTCTGCTCGCGCTAGCGCGGGCGAACCCTGGAAATTCCCACGAATCGAGAACATCTTTTCGAGGGGCGAGGAAAACATGCGGATCAGATGGCGTGGCCTCGAATTGCCGACCCGTGTCGTTCGCGAAGAGTCCGTCAGCAACAACGAGTACGGACGCTTTACCATCGAACCCTTCGAACGCGGCTTCGGCACCACCGTCGGCAACAGCTTGCGAAGAATCCTTCTCTCCAGCCTCGAAGGCTCGGCGATCACCCATGCCCGCATTGCGGGGGCCGATCACGAGTTCTGCTCGTTGCCCGGCGTGCTTCAGGACGTCACCGACATTATCCTGAACATAAAGACGCTGGTCGTCAACGTCGACGGCGATCCGCCTAAACGTATGCGCGTCGAACGCCGTGAAAAAGGCGAAATCCACGCCCGCGACTTCGAGTGCGAGGCCGGCCTCGAGGTCTATAACGGCGATTTGCTCATCGCTACGCTGACCGACGACGTTCCCTTCTCGGCCGAACTGACCATCTCGCGCGGGCGCGGATACGTCCCCGCGACCGAGCAACTGGAAGAGAACAGCGAGATCGGGATCATTCCGATCGACGCCCTGTTCTCACCAGTCACGCGGGTGCGCTACCGCACCGAGGACACCCGCGTCGGGCAGAAGGTCAACTACGATCGGCTGATCATGGAAATCTGGACCAAGGGCATCGTGCTGCCCGAGGACGCCCTCGTCGAGGCCGCCAAGATCCTCCGCAAGCACCTCAACCCCTTTGTACAGTATTACGAACTGGGCGAGACGGTCGCCGCGTCCGAAGCCCAGCCGCTGGACTCCGCCCCGACGGTCAACGAGGAGCTGCGCGGCAAGTTCGAACGTTCGATCACCAGCCTTGACCTCTCGGTCCGCGCGAGCAATTGTCTGGAAGCGGCCAAGATCATCACGGTCGGCGACCTGGTCGCTTTGGACGAAAACCAATTGATGCAACTGCGGAGCTTCGGCAAGACATCTTTAATGGAAGTAAAACGAAAACTGTCGGAAATGGGACTCTCGCTCGGCTCAAACGTCGGCGAGCCGGATTCGGACGGCCCCCATGCCGCCACCGCCGCCCCACTTTCCGAGATTTGAGGGTAGATCTTCATGCGACACGCTGTCAGTGGACGAAAGCTTAATCGTACCTCGGCCCATCGGCTGGCCATGCGCCGTAACCTCGTCCAGAGTCTGATCGAGCACGGTGAAATCCGCACGACCATCACCAAGGCGAAAGACGTCCGCGGTTTTGCCGAGCGGCTGGTAACGCTAGCGATCGACGGCAGCCTCGCCGCTCGCCAACGCGCCATCGCCCTGCTAAACGACCGCGCTATCATCGCCAAGGAACACCAGGAAGACTACGACAAGATGAGCGACGCCAAGCGGCATCAGGTCCTCCGATCTCGCTCGGGTCGTCGGCACCGCATTTCGACTACCAAGCCCGGCGTCAAGTTCACCGCCGAGTCCGTCATCCACAAACTCTTCGCCGACATCGGACCACGCATGAAGAAGCGGGCCGACGCTCGTGGCGGCGGCGGATATACCCGCATCATCAAGCTGGCCGATCGTCGACTGGGCGACGGCACGCCGATCGCTATTCTCCAGTTCGTTGGAGAGGAAGACAAACCCCGTCCGAAGGGTACCGACAAGACCGACCGCAAACGCCGGGCTCGGGCCAAGTACGCCTTCTACGCCGGCAAGACAGTCCACCGGCGCGCCCCGCGGCGCAGCGCCAAGGTCGAAGCCCCCAAGACCGAACCGGCCGCTGTTGAAGAAACCGCCGCCGAGCCGCCGGCAAGCGAAGACGCCAAGTAACCGAAAGATACATCCACGGGCTTCTATACATCAACAAGGACGCCGTCATGGCGGACGCTGCTCAAGATTCTATCTTCACAAAGATTGTCAAGGGCGAGATCCCCTGCCACCGCATCTTCGAAAACGATCACATCCTGGCGTTTCTGGACATCACCCCGCTCAGCGTGGGCCACACACTGGTCATCCCCAAGCGGCAAGCCGAAAAGCTGGAAGACCTCCCGCCGGAAGATACGGCGGAACTCGCCCGCCAGTTGGGCGCGATTGCCAGGCGCGTCGTCTCCGCGACGGGTGCCGAGGGCTACAACATCCTGCAAAACAACGGACGCGCGGCCGGACAGGAAGTCCCGCACGTACACTTTCACATCATCCCGCGGCGAGCTGGTGACGGCCTGGGCTACCGCTGGAAAGCCAAGCCGGCCGAACAGGACACGTTGGCCGAGCTGGCCCGGCGGATCAACGCAACTGACGTGTAAACGCACTCAATCGCGAACCCCCCGGTTGAGGCAGGCGGTCGGCGGCATATAATGTCAGTTGATGGGGACGTAGCTCAGCTGGGAGAGCGTCGCGTTCGCAATGCGAAGGTCGAGGGTTCGAATCCCTTCGTCTCCAATTCACGCAAGTAGTGCCGAACGCTTGAAATAGCGTACCTGCCTGCGTCGGGCAGTGCGGCTCGGAGGCCGACGAAAACGAGTAGTCCTACTCGTTTCGAGGCCTAGGAGGCTGCACGATGCCCGCGAAACGACCCCGTGTCCCCAAATTATCTCATCACAAGGCCAGCGGACAGGCTCTGGTCCGCATCGAGGGCCGCTGCGTCTACCTCGGCAAATTCGGGACGGCCGATGCCGAGGAGCGGTACAAACGCACGATCGCCGAGTGGCTGACGTCCGGCTGCCACGCTGCGCCCGAACCGAAGAACGGCGGCGACCACCAGTTGAGCGTCGCCGAACTGATCCTGGCATACTGGCGTCACGCGGCCGCACGATACGTAGATCGCGACGGCAAGCCGAAGAAGGAGCAGTTCCACATCAAGGCCGCCATGCGACCGGTCCGTCAACTCTACGGATCCATGTTGGCAGCGGCATTCGGCCCGCGGAAGCTCATCACGCTGCAGCGGGCATACGTCGAGATCGGCTACTGCCGCACGATGGTGAACGACTACGTTCGCCGGGTCCGCCGGATGTTCAAGTGGGCGACCGCGAACGAGATGATCCCTCCCAGCGTTCTTCATGGCCTGCAGGCCGTCGACGGCTTGCGGGCAGGTGAATCCGGGGCTTCCGAGCCACGGGACGTGAAGCCGGTCCCGCAGAAGTTCATCGACGCCGTGCTGCCGCACGTCGGCCGACAGGTCGCTGCCATGATCAAGCTGCAGCTTCTGTGCGGTTCTCGCCCGGCTGAAATCACGATGCTGCGGGCGTGCGACATCGACATGAGTGGGACGCTCTGGGAGTACCGCCCGCCGCGGCACAAGACCGTGCGATTCGGCAAGGACCGCGTGATCTACTTCGGGCCCAAAGCCCAGGCGATTATTCGCGAGTTCCTGACGCCGGATCTGCACGTCTACCTGTTTTCACCTGCTGATGCCGACCGCGAGCGACGGGAGCAGCTCCACGCGGATCGGAAAACGAAAGTGACGCCGAGCGAGCTTCGCCGCCGCCGTCGCCGGAAACAAAAGCCGCGGCGTAAACCGGGTGACCACTACACCACTGACAGCTACCGCCGGGCGATCTGGCGAGCGTGCGACGTTGCCGATATCGAGGCCCGCGGAGCAGCCCCTCCGTTCGTCTGTAAGCGGTGCGGTAAGAGCTACAACCAGTTTGGATTCCTCCGGCTGCACGCCGAGCAACAGCACGGGGAAACTCTGACGCTTGAGTTGGAAGGCGAACGCATCGTGCCGCGGTGGAGTCCGAATCAGCTGCGGCATGCGTTCGCCTCGGCGATGCGGAAGGAGTACGGTATCGAGACCGCCCGCGTGCTGCTTGGTCACGCTAACGTCAGCACAACGGAGATCTACGCCGAACGCGACGCCCGGCTTGCGGCAAGCGTGATCGGCAAGGTAGGCTAGGACGTAACGGCTAGTCGCCCGATCAGCGACGCACGGTCCCCCGGCCCGCGGCAACCGCTATGTGGTCTCCACCGCGAGGCCGAGGGATCGGCCCCACTGGAGGAGACCGCAGTGAGTCACCGTGATGATGAAGCCGAAGTCCTCCGGGCAGACGTACAAGCCGTCTACGAGTGCTGCTATTCTGCGGTATTGACATGCTTCGTCGCCGGGCAGTGGGCAAAGGGCTTGAGCAATTCGAAGGGCACCACGGACAGACGCGAATCCGCACGTGGGATTCTCGGAATGCTCCGAGAACTCACACTCGACTGCATCAGCGCGCGGCAGCGTTTCGGCGGCGTTGAGCCGTTTTTTCGAGCAGCGTTCCCCCCGCCTTGCGTGGTCAATAGCACGCCCCAGCACAGTTACCACGAGGGTGTGCTGCAACTGGCGGAGGTGGGATTCCTCGGGCAAGTCGCGGCGATCCTGGGCAAGACTCCCATCCATGAGCTGATATTGCATCAGGGCTCTGATCCCGCCGAGATGCCATTCTTGAGCCGGAATGAGCTGAAGGCCTGGTTAGCCGGGAACGGCAGATTTGTCGACGAGCCCCATTACGGTGACATGCATGAGCAGATAGCGATTCACCTCGACACGGTGCAGAAGCACCTGGCCAAGGTGGAGGTGGACCAATTCGAACTACACACCGCCCTCGACAAGGAGGTTGCGAAGGTCCAGCTGCTGCTTGCCAGGTCGGTTGCGGATGTGCGGGACGTAACGCCCTGGTCCAAACCCCACGCTTTGGCGGAATGGGCGCAGGTTTTTGGTGAGAGCAGGAACACGCTGTCCAAGCGTTTCAAAGAAATGCAACAAGCAGAACAGGCTAAGAAGAACGGCAGGTTCTGGCAGCTCGATCAGCGACAAGTGCCTGTTTCTGACGACTGGGACCAGTGGGGCTCGCCGCCTCGTTAGGGCAAACCGCACTTCCAGATATCACTTTCTATCACAATTCGTCCCAACGTGTCACTTGGCACGGAATGGCCTCTGTACGCTTGATATCGCAGAGTGAATCACTAGTGCGCGAGGCCTAGCAAATGATCAACATTCGAGACGAAGAGCTTTTAACGCTGGTCGAGGCAGCCCGCCGCGTTCCGCACCGGCCGCACATCGCGACGCTGCACCGCTGGGTCGCGCGTGGCGTTCGCAACGTCCGGCTCGAAGCCGTCCGCATCGGCGGCAGGACCTATACGTCGACAGAGGCCCTTCAGCGCTTCGTCGATCGACTTTCCGCCAGCCGTGCTGTGACGGCCCAGCCAGAATGTTCCTCGGACTCGAATCAGCGAGCAGAGAAGGCGGAGGAGCAGCTAAAGCAAATAGGGATTTGAAACGAAAGGGACCGCACGCGCGTGGCGGCGCGAGCGGCCCAAGCTCAGGTGATGCAGATGACTGATAAACAGTATAGCGCCGAAGACGTGCTACGTCCAGACGGAAATCCCAAGCCAGACAAAGCGCGCCAGCCCAGTGCGCACGCAGAATCACGCGGGATACCAAATCATGTCTCGCGACAGATCAATCCGGAGAGCGCGGCGGAAGAGTACCTCGGACGCGGGTGGTCGCCCATCCCGGTACCGCGCGGGGATAAGGCCCCACGCGTCAAGGACTGGCCGAAATACGTTTGCGATCCAAGCGCCATTCACACGACGTTCGCCGCGTCCAACGTCGGAGTATTACTCGGCGAGCGATCGGGCGGACTGGTCGACATCGACCTGGACTGCCCGGAAGCCGAGAGACTGGCGACCGAAGTGCTGCCAGCCACACGAGCCGTGTTCGGTCGGAAGAGCAAACCCGCATCGCATTTCCTGCACGTCGTCGACCCGGTCCCGAAAACGAAGAAGTTCACGGACGGAAACGGCAACATGCTTGTCGAACTGCGCTCCACGGCGTGTCAGACTATGTTCCCCGGTAGCGTGCACCCCTCTGGGGAGCATGTCGTCTGGAATAACCACGGTGATCCGCGACAGGTTCGTTCAGACGAACTGCAGGAGGCGGTCGCTCTGCTGGCAGCGGTCTCGCTGATCGCCCGTCACTGGCCGCAAAAAGGCAGCCGTCAGGACACTGCACTCGCCCTGGCAGGGGCGCTCTATCACGCGGGTGTGCCGGGCGATCGAATACCGCCGCTTGTCGAAGCCATCGCCATCGTGGCGGGGGACGAGGAATCATCAGCTCGGCTAGAGGCAGCCGAGGCCACGGTCACGAAAGCCCGCTCGAACGAGCCTATCACCGGTTGGCCCGCCCTTGCGGAATTGATCGACCAGAAGGTCGTCGATCGGTGCCGAAAGTGGTTGCAGGCTCCAGAGACGGCTCGCTTCGGCGGAGCCGGTCGTGACGGCGGAAGCGGCGGCGGCGGTGACCACCCCACAGACAACGGCGATGGGCAGCGAGGACGGGGCCGTGGCCGAGAGTCATACGCGCAATTGCTGGTGCAGCTGGCCGAGGAGCACGTCGTAGGGTTCTTCCGTGATGACGATCGCAGTTTCGCGACATACCACGCAGGCGACGAAACGCGGCGGCACCTCGAAACCGGAGAGCTGAGGAGGAAGCCCTTCAAGGACCTGTTGAGAACGCTGTTCTATGACCGGCACCAAACGCCGCCGGGCTCGCAAGCTGTGCAAGACGCCATTGATGTTCTCGATGCCCGAACGCAGGCCAGGGGAGAGCAGATAGCCACCCACACGCGCGTCGCTCCTGGCGATAACGTTGTTTACATCGACGTGTGCCATAATCAGTGGCTCGCTGTCGAGATCACGCCGCAAACATGGACGGTCCGCGACCAGGTCGCCGCCAAATTCGTTCGTCGGCGGGGAATGACGCGGCTTCCGCTGCCAGCACCCGGGGGTTCCATCGATCTGTTGCGGCCGTTTCTCAATGTTACAAAGGATGACTGGGTATTGGTCGTAGCCTGGTTGCTGGCAGCCCTGCGACCCCACGGGCCGTATCCGATTCTTGTACTGAGCGGTGAGCCAGGAGCGTGCAAGAGTACCGCCTCTTGCATGCTCCGTAATCTCGTGGACCCGTCGCGGGTTCCGCTTCGCGCTGAGCCGCGAGAACCAAGAGACTTTGTCATCGCGGCGGAGAACTCATGGATTCTGGCGTTCGACAATCTGTCGCATCTCCCGCCATGGTTGGCCGACGGGTTGTGCCGCATTGCGACCGGTGGCGGCTTCGGGACGAGGGAGCTTTACAGCGACGCGGACGAGCGACTCTTCTGGGCGGCACGCCCCATCATTCTGAATGGGATCTCGGATTTCGCATCGCGGAGCGATCTCATTGATCGCAGTCTGTGCGTCAATCTGCCACAAGTCAGCAAGTCACAACGCCGGGCTGAATCGGAATTGTGGGCGGCTTTCAACGCCGCTCGGCCACGAATACTGGGTGGGCTGTATGAGGCACTTTCCGCAGCGCTCGACAACTGGTTGAATGTGTCGCTGCCGACGCTGCCACGGATGGCCGACTTCGCACGGTGGGTAACGGCGGCCGAGCCGGGGCTCGGTTGGCCCCCCGGGACATTCTCGCAAGCGTACGCGCAGAACGCCCAGGCAGCGTCGCAGTTCGCGTTAGAAAACTCGCCCATCTTCAGACCACTGGTGGACTTCATAATCGGAAAGAACAGTTGGAAGGGTACGGCCAGCGACCTGCTCGATGAGCTGAACCAATCGCGTGCGGTTAGTTTGAAGGCGAAACAAAGCAAGTTCTGGCCCGAAACAGCCGCGTACCTGGGCACACTGCTCCAACGGATTGCCCCCAACCTCCGAGAAGCGGGTTTCACAGCTCAAGCGGGGCGTACCGGCCGTTCCCGGTGGTGGGAGCTTGCTGCTCCCAACGCGGTGTCGCGTGGTGGAGCAGCCCAGCAGGCCCTAGGTCAGGCGGCGGGAGGGGCGGGGAAGTGACGGCAGTGACGGGCAGGTGACACCCCCTGGGTGTCACCCCGAAAACGGCGACCCTGACCCCAAGAGTGCGGAAACGACGGCCAAGTGACGGGGTGACGGCGTGTCTCCCCCTTGGGTCTGGAAGAAAAGAGGGGTGTGTGTGGTGAGAAGGAAGATAGTAGGCAGTAGATTAGGTAGGGCCCAACGCCGTCACACTCGTCACGCCGTCACCAAAACCGCCCTAGCGCCCCGTGAACGCGGATTCGCTGTGACAGCGAAGTGACGGCCAGGTGACGGCTGACCGAATGGAGAAGGTGGTCGAGAGAATCAGAGTTTCGAGGGCAGGACTGGCGACTGGAATCGTCCGTCGCGTTGCGTCCGCGCGCCATCGTCAAGCACTCGTAGCCTACCTCGCTTCTCAAGAGTACATGTAGAACCGTCACCGGATGTATGCGGCGTGGTACCCCGGCGTCGGTTTGGGACACAAGAATGATGGAACTCGATAGGCATGGCATCCGGCGCGATGGAAACAGACTCCTGCCGTGGCACGGGACAGCGACACGTTTTCGCTCGCAGATCCAGAAGCACGGCCTACGATCAAGGCGGGCAAGCGGGAAGCACTCGCTCTACAAGGATGAGGAGCACAGCGGCTGTTCGCTCGAATCCAAGCCTGACCGCATCTACTTATCTTCCTGCTACGTGACGCAGTTTGCGCTGAATGCGGTAACGCGGATTGGCGCGGGCAACCTCCCAATCGTGAGCGCAGTCGTCGACGCGCGTGATCTTCTGCCCGACGAGGGTTTTGAAGACGTCTACAAGACTGGGCTTGAATGCTTGAAGATGAGCGGCTGCTGTACAGTGGCGAGGGATCACCTACCGATTCACGGGATGTGGGAGGTCCCACCGCAGGTTCTTCCGGAATGGGGGCTGAATCCTGGTGCGGGCTACGACTTTCAGGCCTGCAGCGACCCGATCCACCTGGTCCAGGCCAGGATCCTAGCTGAACGACTTGAGAACATGCTCGCGTGGTGCGGTGAATCCAGAGAATGGCAAAAGGGCTGCGACGGATATCGAGAAGTGCCTCAGGTCGGTGTCTGCTGATGCACGGGAGTTGTGGAGATGACCAACGGCGAACACTTTCGCGAATTGCCGTCGTTGCAACGGACGGTGGCGACCGAGCCGGATCGAGGTTCGGGAAAGTCGCGGACTTGGAAGACAACAGGTGAAGAAGGACTCGCCTGAAGAGGAATGTAATGATGAAGGCGACGGCGAAATATTATCAAGCGAAGGATCCGGTTGTTGAGCCTGGCAGGCTGGCCGGAGACGAGCAGGTGGTCCCCGAGTGGTTCGACGTGTCGGATCCTGCGGTTCGGGACATGTTGCCGGTTCTGCGGTTCTTATGTCTGCTACAGCGTCAACCGTGGCGCGGCGAGCGATGTCCCGGTAGCAGAACAGTGGCGCGGGAACGCCAACTGAGCCGCACCCGTCGTTCGCCTCACATGCACACGAACGTCGACTTCGAGTTGGACTTCATCAACGTCTGCGACGGCCTGCGGGATGATTACGAGCGCGCGGTGGGAAGCATTGCTCGCGCCGCGATGCCGGGCATGCATGATCCGGAGTTCCGGCACACCGTGATGGGACGCGTTTCTCAGGTGAAGGACTGGAGCACCCCCGGGACGTGCCGCGTACAGTTCAGTGCATGGCGCGACCCGGTGTTGTGGTGCGCTGCCCGCTGCGGCGCTGACGAGAAACTGACGCTGGAGATGATGAGCGTAATCGCCTTTGCCGACGAGGTTGCGGGCACGCAGTCAGACTTCCACGAGCTGGCGCAGGCGATGTGCGCCCGCCGCGACTATCTGGCAAGGGAGCGCAGGGATGCTGTTGATCCACTGGCTTAAGGAACGCGCAGCAGATTCGACGAGCTGTCCAGGAGCCGCGTTTAGTCTGGCGCGCAACCTCCATGATGACGAAGGGCTTAATGCCGTGATCGATACGTGTCCGAAGGTTCTATGTTAGGAGCCCACTAATGACTAATCCAAATATGGCGTCAGTCGACGGTATGTCGTCGGAAGGCAGGGCACGAACCAAGCAAACCGACGTCCAAGCAAAGAGCGAAGGAACGTCACGCCCGCGCCCGACATGCTCTGACATCACTTTGGGCTACAACCCGGGCCTCTGGCGGATTCCCGACTGGGCCGTACATGAACTCGGCGATGTGCCCATTTGGTTTGAGCCTGACTATCACCAGCTGCCAGCTTGGTTCCTGCCGGAGCGGTCCGAGGTGCGGGCGATCCTGCCCGATCTGCAGCTGATGCAGTTGCTCATGCGGGTGCCGGGATTGAGGCGGAATCCGCGCGAAGTCAGGCCTGACCCACCGGGAATGGAGGATTTGATAGCTCTGGCCGAAGAGTCGGGACTGCCCCGTGCCGCTGGCTCCGGGGAATACCGACCGACCATGGAGACCATCTATGTCCCCATTGCAAATGAGCTGCCGTCGGAGTGCTTCGGGGCAGGCCTGGGCAAGTTCGGCTACGGGTTCCGCGCGGTGGCGCGAATCGTGAGCATGCCTAGCGGTAGCAACGAACTCGGCTCATTCGAGCGAACCATTCGTGGTCGGGAGCCGGACGACTCCGAGTGGGATGTGCCGGGCGAGAAAGAGAAGCTGTACGAATTATGGCACCTCACACTCCTGAAGCATCTGTTCTATGTCGGCACGCCGCCTGTGAACACGCCTCGGCCAGAACCGATCACCCAGGACGATGCCCGGCTGGCCGTTGATATTCTCCAGTTGGTCGTCTACGGCGTCACGTCGCGGAGGCAGGACTTCGAGAAGCTGCTCCAACAGGTAAAGGACAAGCACGCATACCATGAACAGAAGGCAGCGTCATGATAGACCTCGCTTTGATCCCTCGAGGATAAGGCCCGGGCGGCCGCTCGCCAGGCTGTCTGCCGCGCGTAGATCTGCCTACAACACGCAGTCGTTCGGCAGTCGGGTGACGGTGCAGTCCACCAGCTCGCGGTCGTCGGGCAATTCATGTGGGTCGATGACGCAAGCGTCATCGCCGATGTCGTCGGACATAAAGTACGGCAGCGTACCGGGCGGATGACTCGGCCGCCGGTCCAACTCCTCCCGCGTGACCCAGATCCCGTCGTCGTCCTTCGTCCATAGACGACCGTCGGCTGGAAGAGCCTCGCGGCCGTGAACGCGAACAATCAGGTAACTTTCGATCACGGAGCGGTTGGCGATCTCCGCCTCAAACTCCTCCTCCGAGATGAACCTGAGCGTATCCGCGGGAACGCGACATTCGCGGCCGTCGAGGAAGCGGACTTTCGGCTCTTCGCCTTCGGCAAGCACTTGGCCCAGGCCGTGCATTCTCGACCGAACGCATTGCCGCTTGCGAAACACGTATTTGAGGAAACTCTGCCCCATCGATGCACTAGTAACCAGGTTAACTGCCTACTGTTAGACACCCAAAGATTCCGGGCACGCGAGTGCAGGGGTTGCTCCTCTCAGAGGTTGTGCAAACCATGATGGGTTGCCCGACGAGCTTGCCGCAGCGTGGCTGTGCGATGACACTGCCTACCCGATGCACTGAGAGTGCTTGGATGAAATCGACGATGCTGACAATCGATGGCTCTCAAGGTGAAGGTGGCGGTCAGCCACCGCCGGGCCGTCTTGATTGTCATCGTGACCGGGCTGGCTGGTGGGTCCCTCTGGTCGCGGGACGAGCAGGGCCGGAGCCCCTCGGGATCGGTCCAGCCTACAGGTTTCTAGGTATCCCTTTTCTCTGCCGCAAACGCTTCGGAAAGGCCGTCTGTTTCTCAGAAACCCTGGCCGAGATCTCGGTGTGCCGTAGCTACACCGGGCACGGCAACCGCTATTTGCCGACGGTGGTTCCGCACTCCGGACACCGCCCGCTGACGTTGCCGGTCAGGTCGTAGCCGCAATGCTGGCATCGGCCGGGTGGGATTCGGCGATGGTCACGCCACCACAGGCAAGCTGTCGGGACTGCGGCAGCCGTCAACGGAATCCAGAATGGAAGTGAAAACGCCCACCAACCTGGGGGCGTAGCCCTATTGAGTGCGGGGAGCCATCTGACCTTAACGGCGGAGTAATGTTCTGCGGGGAAGACATACCAACCGCGATCCCACGGCACGGACGTGTCGACCCATACCTTGCCCTTCGCGACGAACACATTCCGCCACGGTGGGCCAAAGCCGAGCCAACCGATGCCAACTACGAAGCTGCCCAGCGACGTAGCCATGATCAGCACGCACAGCACGGTCCCCACCCACTTCAGCACCCGTCGTGTCCGAGGTCGAGCCATGGGGACTATCGTAGCCGTCAGTTGCCCTTGGCGAAATGAGCCTCCTTGATCACGCCACAGGCGATCGACTCGTCACCGGGAGCGGAGTACGACCGGGACACGTTGGGACGCATCTCGGAGGTTTTCTTGCTACAGGAGGACGTAACGATGAAGAAGAAATAGCAGGAACGCATCCTGATACGTCCCACGTCCACAGACAGAATCACGACCCGGTCAGTTCGATGAACGCCACTGAGCCTCGTGCACGGGATGTCGAGCGAGCTAAGGCTGGCCAGCAGGGCCGATCGACTTGGAAACGAGCGACCACTTCTCTTCCTGGGGGTCGTAGGCTCCGACGATGCGAACGGAGAAAAACTGATAGTGGGCCCGCCCACTCTTGTTCCGGACTGTCTCATAGAGCATCGACACCTCCCCCGTAAGTCGCGTCGCCTTTTCGCTTCGCTGCCGAGCGAATATCGTCGCGGCTTTGACCGTGCGTTCGTTGTTGCCTCGAACTTCCTTGCCGACAGGTTCACGTAGAAGCCGAGCATCCGGCACGCCGTAGTTACTGATGTCTACCCTCCAGGATCCATCCGGCATCTTCTCGGGGAACTCCTTGTCCGGGTACGTGAAGCAAACCATGACCAAGCGTGATACGTTGGGCGTCTTGAGGAGCTTGTTCTCCTTCGCCTCGGCTTCAAGGGTCTCGCTGCACCACTTGATGAAGAGCATCTCCTCGTACGGGTACCGCTCCTTCATGGCCTCCTCCAGACCGAGGCCAATGTCGAGGTCGAAGTGGGGTCGAAAGAGGTACCTCGGGAAACTCGTACACGAGAGCTGGGCGAGTGTCAGCAGAACCAGCAGGAGCAGCGTAACGACGAGCGGGTGGGTTCGGATGTGTCGTGAACTCATGGCGTGACTCCCCTGTTTGTACGCGATCTCAATCGATCAGACTACGTCGGACCGGATATCCTGGCGGGGACACGCAGCTCGTCCCTCCGCCGGGGCGAGCCGCAGTGCCACCTCAACTCGATAAATGCCAGCGACCCGCCCAGCCCACGATTCGATCCGCGTGCTGACCGTGTTCTTCGGCCTCATTGAGTCGGTCGGCGTGATTGCCGGGACGCCAGGGCCGTTGTTCGCGGGAGGCAGGCTGCGAGGCTCAATCATCGCCCGCATCGTCCGAGGCGGGCATCTGGAGTGGTTGCGGTACCGCGACGGCGTCAAACCGCAGTTCGCCATCCCAAATTTCGCAGATGTCTGCGGTTCTCTTCGCGGCTTCCACGCTTGTCCGGAGAATCGGCACGAACGACCCAGCGTCTATTAGTTTGAAGTCGCAACTCCACTGGCTTTTCCGATCTGCCGACTCAGTCTTTCTGACGATCAGACTTCCCAAGTCGCTTTCACGTTCGCCTACCCGTGCAATCATGTGAAACGCGGCGTCCATGGGGATACGACCCTTTATCGCGATCTCGATGTAGATCTTCCCCGGGTCTGGATTACCGCCCCAAGGCTTGTTCGAAATGCTGATCGTGATCGCCTTCCTGAAATCGTCGGCAAGGGCGGGATCGTTGATCAGTCGCACCGTCTCTGGTGCGTTAGCAGGAAGAACTTCCACTTCGCCGGTTATGTGGATGTGCCGCGTGAACGAGGGATTGTCGAAGGTCTTCGTTGCCCGATATTCGACGTCATACGTGCCCGGTTCAAACCGGCTTGCCGCCACCCCAAAGCTGAGGGCACTGCTACTTCCTCGGCTGGAGAGCGGTTCGTCTGCCGGGTAGCTGTACTCCTGCACCCAGTCGCCGATCCGCAGCACCCCGTTTTCGATGGTGTAGGTGCCGGATACGCCAGGCCCTCCCCAGATCTCGTGCTCGAAGGTGACCTTGATGTCTTCGCCCCGCCGGACCTTAGGTCTGACCTCGACCGCGAACCAAGCGATCTGGTCGCGGAATTGTTCTCGCCGTTCTTGGCTCAGATGGCCTGCCGCATCCAACGCGGCGAGCAAATCAGTCCACGCCCAAACGCTCTTGGGTTTGGGATCAAGGCCGTGCTGTCTCAGGGCGAGTGGAATGAGCTTAACGAGTGGCTCATCCGCGATGCTCCCGGCGTTGTACCGGCGGACCAGCTCGTTGATCGCGGCGGGGGTATCCATCTTAGCCTGGTGCAGCACGACGAACGTGGGCAGGTACGGATACCAGTTGATGCCCTTCACTCGTCCGTATCCGACGAGTCCTAGCCAGCTAATCGAAACCAGCAAGAAGAACAGCCCAAGGACCAACGCCCGCCATTGCCGTCGCCGGACGCCTACCACCACGTTCTTGTCCGAGGCGGCCGAGCCGCATTCCGGGCATTGCTCGCTCGTCAGCCCCGTGAGGTTGTAACCACACTTGCGACAACGCGGCTCGTTGCCGACACGACGCCCCCGCAAGCCGTAGATGAACAAGACGCATCCGACCGGCAGCAGAACCGCCAAGGCGATCAATGGAGCTGAGGAGGTAGGGCCGGTCATCGTCCCGACTCCCAGAACGGCTACGGGGTCTCCATGGGCGTTTGCGTGCCCGAAAGGTCCGAAGCTGGCAGCGTCTTACGGAAGTTCTCCAGGTGCCCCATGGGGCGAATCATCACGTCGCCGTCCTCGTTACAGCCGCCGGGCTTACCATCGGCACCGTAGCACCGGAGCATCGGCACATCGGAATCCGAGCCGTCGCAGTCGTAGACGTACGGTCGACCCCAGGGATCGATGAGTGACACGTCCTGCGTGATGTATGGGCCGCGGAACTTCGGCTCCTTGAGGATCGCGAGACCCTCCGTTGGCGTCGGGAATCGGCCCGCGTCAGCGTAGAACATCTCCAGGGCCATGTTGATGCCGCTGAGCTGAAGGGCTGCGTCGAAGCTCTGGCGTCCTACGCCCGCCACGAAATTCGCCCCCCTCCGCAAGCCGACACCGTAGCTGATCAAGATTGCCAGCACGAATGCCAGGCAGAGCAGCAGGGTTTTCAGCGTTGAGTCGCGTCTGGCTCCCGGCTGGGTCATAGACTGCCCATCACACTGCTGTTGCGTTTCACTCGTCATCGCCAGCGAGTCCCGGACGCGGCGCAGAATCTTGGTGGTTTCTGTTCAGCTGGGAGGTATAATACCAGAGTAGGTGGAACATGGATATCGGAGAGCTTCTGCTGCTGGCGATATGCGTGATCTGTCTCGTGGTTCGACCTCGCTGGGGCGGAAGGCGGAGAGACCCCACCCACTTCGATCCGTGACGCGACGGAATGAGCAGCTGGAGCGAACCCCGCATGGCGACGACTCACGCTCCACCTTCGTTCCGCATTAGTAACGTCGTCCTGCTCATTCTTGTTTTGACGCTGCCAGCCGGGTGTCCGGCGTCCTTGCGGTGACGTTTTTTGAGAATCCGTGAGCAATGCCAGGGTTACCGGGTATAAGCTAATGCATCGGGATCCCGTGCCGGACCATGCTTGCGACATGGCCGACCACGCGATATCCCCGGACGCGGGGCTCCGTCGCGGGTCGCACGCCTACTGGCCAAATGGAAAATGTCAGTTGGAGCACGTCATGACGATCAAGGCGAGAACAAGATCGTGCCTCGGGATCGTGTTTTTCTCGATTGCGGCGGGCAGCTGCGCGCCCAAAGGTCCCTCGTCTGCCGCGTGCCTCTCCAGAGCACAGCAGCCGTCTGTGCGATGGTCTGCCCCTGTCAACGGCCTGTCACTCGGCGTCGAGGTGCCGGAACAGCCTCTCGTCTTCATTCCGAAGCGGGACTGGACCGGTTCCGTCCTGATCTACGAGAGGGATGACGCTGGACGGGGTAAGACGATACGCACCAACCCAGGCGGTAGCTGGGATAGCCGAGCGGTGCTGACCGTCCTGCTGCGGAATTGCACTACAAGCACAGTCTTTTGGGCACGCGACCGCGATACTTGGCACGTGAGCTTTTCTGGACCCGATTTCGAGCCGCCGCCGGTTCGGCCTGGATCCAGACCGCCTCCCCTCCGCCGGGGTCCGGTCCGGCTCAGCTCCCAAGAAAAAGTCAAGATCGCGTTTCCGCTCTCGGGGGCTTTCGACATATGGCCGCGTATTGCGGAAGGAGAGTATACGGTTTCAGTGTCGTACTCACCGGAAAGGTTGCTGCGCTTCTCAACGGGCGCAGAGCATACAGTGCACCCCTATGACGTCCCTGGCTTTTGGACAGGGGAGGTCTCGACACCAACCATCAGAATACGCGTCAGGCACGCCACGCCTGAGGATGAACCGGAAGGCTTACCGGCCGATCTTCGTGCCGCGCTCACGGCGGTTGTTAATGATGACGTAGACGTGCGACGCCGGGCGGCTGCGGACCTGTGCATCGCGCTGCTCAAGAGAAACGGTGTTTGGCACATCGAGCCCTGGCATTGGAGAATCCCCACGGAAGAAGGAGTACGACTGGAGGTCCAGACTGTTCGCGCATCCAAGCAGACCCCGAACTTGGCAGTAGCTAACATGTGTGCCCATTGCATGGGCATGCTCAGGTCGGGTGCGTGGCGAAGGCCTCCTGAGGCGAGATACGACCCCTTGGAGAAGGCCGTCATTGAGGCCAACAAGGCGACTGATGACGCAGTCGTAAGAATGATCCTCCTTGTCGGCCTGGCATCGTCTCAGAGCGAGGCGGCACGCGATGTCGTGGTCGCTGCGACTGATGATTCGTACCCTGGAGTCCGAAAGGGAGCGTGTTATCTCGTGGAGTGTTGCGTCGCTAGCGCATTCGGACCTATCGGCAACATCCATATCGGCAGCTCAGAGAGAGATGTCCGGGCCGCCGGACAGAAGATTCGTGCGATTTACCGGTGGGACAAGACGTTGGGGGCAGGTTGGGGTCGGATGCGGGATGGGTTGCAGACTCGGTTGGTCCTCGAACCGAACGCAGTCCAGATTGGCCAGCCTGTTGCGGGAACGCTCATGATGCGGAATGTGTCAGAAGAGACGCTTTCGGTACCGTCCATCCTGCGTTCACTACAATGTTTCAAGGTGCTTTATGACAAAGAGTATTGTCTTCCTAAGAAGAAGGTATTGCCTCCGCCCCTCTCCAAGAATACCATAGCTCCTGGTAATCAAATCACGATCTGGTCGTTGCGACTCGACGAGCTGTTCGATCTGTCGAGGCCGGGCGAGTACGAGGCCTGGCTCCCGGACGTCTTCGGAGCACTTCTCCCAAGGTCCAACAGGGTTCGTTTGGAAGTGGAGGAACGCGACGAATGAGTCTACCTGGTGTCCGAGTTGTGAAGCCAACGTGAAGCGTGGGCGGTAGCTGCCGGAAACGCCGCCGCGATCTATCAAGCAGTGTCTCCGAAGTGTGCCCCCGAGTGCGGAGAATCTGTTCGGGAGGAACAAGAGCCTCGCGGCGGGGCAAGACCGGGTGAGTGAGAATGAAACGTCGCCCATGGGTCATCAAGCCGCCGCTCGTCGCCGCAATCCTCGCGGGCCTGGCAATGTACGCCGTGGTGGGCGAGGTATTAGGTGTCCATCTGCTCGGCCCCAGAACGCCACGGCAGAGCGTTCTCTCCCACCACCTCTGGGAATTCATGTTCCTCTGGTGGGCGGCGTGCATCGCCGTGGGATGGATCCAGTACCTGCGGAGGCAACGACCAGAGCGAGCCGCACGTTCCTGGCCGCTCGTAATCGTGACGTTCGCGATGGCGATCATCCTCGCCGCTGCCGAGGGATGGAGCGCGTACGCCGAGCCCCTCGATACAACCCACGGGGCAATCCCGTTCTCAGTTACTCCGCTGGGCAGTTCCCTGATCTTCGCGGCACTCTCGCTGGCCCTCGCATTCGCGATCTCCGTCACGCTGGTCTCCCAGGCGTTTTTCTGGCGACGGCCCGCCACACTAGGCGTCTGTTCAGTTTGCGATTACGACCTTACGGGCAATGTCTCGGGTACCTGCCCTGAGTGTGGGACGCGGATTGTGACCGACCCGAGCATTCCTCGATGGTTCCACGCTCGCAATCACCGCTGGCTGCCTGAACTGTCGCTCTTCCCGGATGCCGAGGTCCGGTACAAAGCGTGGCAGAACGCGATGCGGCACTACCGCCGAACGTCGTCGTTCTGGGTGGGCACGCTCGCGGCGTTCTTGTTCGTCGCCTGTCTCGTACTGCCCTTTGCTGAGCGACTTGGATTGTACCGATGGCCAGCTGTCGTCGTGCTCGCCTGCATCGCCCTCGCAGAGACGTGGCACGGCCGCCGGATGTTCCGCCGTGCCCTACGACGCCAATTGGACGCGAGCGGACGTGAGCACTGAGGGCAACCACCTACTCGCCTTCGGTCACGATAATGACAGCAGCTTGTCGGTCCGCGGCGAATATCGCCCGTGCGGCCTCCCGCAAGTCTTCGTCGGTGAGCCCGTCGAGTCTAGTCCGCAACATGGCGGCGTCCAGCTTGAGCTGCTCGCGTCTCCCGAGAGAAAACGCGACGCCGTACAGATTCTGCTTGAACATCATCTCGGGGAAGTCAACTACGCCAAGCATGACCCCGAGATTGTTCTTCGTAAGGACAATCTCGAACGGCTGCAGCAGGGCTTGAGTGGCCTGCTCGACGAAACCTCTCAAATCCTCAACAGCCTGCTTCTCACCACGGGCAGGTTTGCGGCAGGACCGGCTTCGCTGGTATCCCGTGCTGCTTAATTCCAGGGTATTCTGTCACTATAATAGAGTAGTGGCTGTTAGCCATCGGGCGATCGGATGCCTGCCAATCACGGTGACGCATCTCCGGTCACTTACGTATCCCTCCCATTTCACTTGGCCCTCCTGTAGCTGTCGGTAAGCACGCAGCGGGCCGACGTGTCCATTGTAACTGCTTGTACATCGAACATCCACGACGGAGGATTGCCATGCAGGAGGAGTCATTCCGCGCGCAGCTCGCGGATTACATTTTGAGCGGGCATGCGTATCTGCATTGCCCGACCACTGAGAGAACCCGCTTCCTGGCCGAACTCAAGGCCCTCGCCGAATCGTTGCCCGAAGATGGCCGTGAGGTTTTCATCTGGTCGCACGCCACTGGCTGGCGTGATGCTGATGGCAACCCCGCCAAGTCCGCATCCGGTGCCGAATTCGGCCAGCCTGATCCGCAGACCGTCCCGCAGCAGATCCTCGACCTGCCCGAGAACGCCATCTTCACGCTAAAAGACTTTGGCTTCTACCTCCGGCCCAAGTCGTACAGCTACGCCGATGTCGTCATCTCTTGGCTGACCGAGGTTCGGGATGTCCTGGCCGCGACAGGGCGCACCGTGATCTTCCTCGGGCCGGAGCTGGACGTACCACCCGCCTTAGCAAACGACGTCACCACCGTCGAGTTTCCGTTGCCGGACGACGACGCCATCGAGCAGAGCGTGCGGTTCGTCATGGACGGGCACGAGTTCGATGACGCCTCCCTGCCGCCGATAGTGTCGGCCTGCCGAGGCATGACGCAGCAGCAGGTCGAGGATCGGGTGGCCCTGGCATTGCGGAAGTTCAAGACTCTCAACGGCGAGGCGGCCAAGCTCATCCTCCGCGAGAAGGCCGAGGTCATCCGGCGGTCCGGTCTGCTCAAATACCAGGAGCCGCCGGATGGCGGCCTGGCCCTGATCGGCGGAAACGATGCGGTCAAAGCCCACATCATCCGCGACAACGCCTGCTTCACCGAGGAGGCGCGCGCCTTCGGCATCGATTCGCCGCGGGGCATCATGCTCACCGGCGTCTCGGGTTGTGGGAAGACGGCGATCAGCTTGGCTGCCGCCGCAGAGTTGGGTGTGCCGCTCATCCAATTCGACGTCGGGGCCATGATGTCCAAGTGGGTGGGCGATTCGGAGGCCAATACGCGTAACGCGTTACGGCAGGTGGAGGCCATGGCCCCCTGCGTGCTGCAGATCGACGAGGTCGAGAAGGGTTTCGGCTCGGTCGGCGGCGACGGCGACAGCGGTGCCAGCCTGCGGACGTTCGGGACGTTGCTCAAATGGATGAGCGAGCGTACGTGCCCCGCCTACATCATCATGACCGCCAACGACGTGTCCAAGCTACCGCCGGAGTTCACGAGGAAGGGCCGGATTGACGAGATCTTCGGCGTCTACCTGCCGACGCCCGAGGAGCGTCAGGAGATCTTCCATATCCACTTGCGGCTGCGAAAACGTGATCCGTCCACCTTTGACCTCGATGCCTTGGCCACGGCGACGGACGCGTACACCGGGGCCGACATCGAGCAGGTCGTCATCACCGGCCTCAAACTGGCGTTCCACGCGGGCGAAGAGCTCACCACGGATCATCTTCTGCAGGCCGTTCCTGAGGTTCGGCCGTTGTCGCGGACCGATCCGGAGCGCGTGGCGGCGATGACGGAGTGGCTGGAGCGGCACACGAAACCGGCGAGCACACCACATCCGCGGAATGGAAACAACCGCCCGCGGAGGGTGGTCATCTGACAGTGTTCCATGTACCGGTCATTCGCTGATGTCCACGGACGGCTGCATCCGGTGAACGAATCGGTGGCTTTGGCACGTGCTCTACCGAAATCAGTCAGAGTGATCCAGGCTCGTTCAGTATCTCATGAGTCGCTCTGAGTTCGCGGTTGCCGAAGCACACGGACGGCTCGATATGTGTGCCTTCGTTCCAGTCATTCCAAGTCGCGATCTGAACGTATTGAACATGCTCGTGCGAGAGGGCGATTCGTAGCGTCTTCCTATACGTACCGCCGCCATCGCGTTCGATGACCTCCATATGCTCGTCAGGACAGTTGTCATCGCAATAGACATCGCGAAACCCCGGAAAGGCAACCCCCATCGTGATATCACCCTTGTTTCTGCGCGGGGTGGAATAGAACTTGGAGTGTTCGCGTTCGACCTCGGACCACGGCTTCGTGTGGTTGATTTCGCCGGTCTTCGACGGGCTTGGCCAAAGGAAGGTCCCATCAGCCCATTCCGATTGCTTGTCTTGGCTAAGAAGCAGAGGCTTTAGCGTGAGGTTCTTGCGCGCAGCTGACCAGTCAACCTTGCTGACGGGCTTATCGTCCGGCCAGCCGAAGACCAGAAGCACAGGCTGGCCATTGTGTGTGAGGTAGCGCTTTTTCGCGAAGAACTCACGCTGCGCGAGTTGCAGTGATCTCTCGGCGTACCGCTGCGGATCCTCAGCAGTCTTCGCATCGGCAACGGCTTTGAGGCTGTGCCCGTCGAAGCACAAGGCGAAGCGCATTTCCACCAGGTGGTGCTCAACCACGTTCGCAATCGCGGTGACCACGCGACAGAACTGCGTGCCCGCGGGTGCACGTTCGCTGGCTCCGGGCCGGCGAGCACCAACATTGTGACCCCGCATCGGGCGGGGACAGTCGTTCATCGACCGTCCCCGTCCTGGGGGCGGTCTCTTTCCCCTTGCAGAAGGAGTCGCCCCCATGAGCGCCATACCTACAACCGTTCCGACCCGTCGGCAGCACTCACCTGCGACCGCAGATGAGGCCAACGCCCATTTCCTGAAGCTCTTACCCGCCGTCCAGACGCACGCGGCGATCCAGTTCCGGGATCTTCCCGCTGCCGATCGCGAAGAGGCCGTCGCCGAGGCCGCGGCGGCTGCGTTCGTGAACTACGATTCCGCCCGCCGCCGCGGCCGGCTCCACCGGTTGCACCCGTCCACCGTGGCCAAGTACGCCGTCCTCCACGCCAAAACAGGGCGACATGTCGGCGGACCCGACGAAAACACGACGGATGCCATGAGCCGCAGGGCTCAGGCCGTTCGGGGCTTCAAGTGCCATTCCATCTACGACAA